>CAYWBJ010000185.1:0-2040 GCA_964456165.1 uncultured Gemmatimonadaceae bacterium
CGCCTCGCCGCCTCCGTCGCCCATGAGGTGGGCAACCCCCTCGGCGCCATCGATATCCAGTTGCAGCTGCTGCAGGAAGACGTCGAGAAGGCCGGCGTCGAGGTCCGTGAGCGCGCATCTCGACGCATCAACATCGCCCGCGCCGAGATGCGCCGGCTCAACGGAATCGTACAGAACTTCCTGCGCTTCTCGCGACCGCCGGCCCTGCATCTGGCCGACCTGAGTCCCAACGATCTGCTGCGCCATACCCATGCGCTAGTCGCTCCCGAGGCGCGGGAACGCGAGATCGAACTCGTGCTCG
Organism: uncultured Gemmatimonadaceae bacterium; assembly: GCA_964456165.1. Classification (GTDB taxonomy): domain Bacteria; phylum Latescibacterota; class UBA2968; order UBA8231; family UBA8231; genus CAYWBJ01. Next base: position 302 of record CAYWBJ010000185.1, read on the forward strand.
AAACCATGGATGATCTGCCCCCGATCACAGTAGACGAGAACCAGCTCAGTCAGGCGGTCCTCAATGTCCTGATCAACGCCTTTCAGGCCGGCGGCGATAATCCAAAGGTGACGCTATCTTCCCGGCTCGCCGACGACGGCGACACCGTCCTGCTGGAGATCAGCGACAATGGCGTCGGCATAGCCGAAGAGAATCTGGAGCGCATCTTCGAGTTCTATTACACAACCAAGGATTCCGGTACCGGCCTGGGCCTCTCCATCGCCCAACGGATCGTGAACCAGCACGGCGGCGCAGTCGAGTTGGACAGCGCCGCAGGCCACGGCACGATCGTTACCTTCCGCCTGCCCCACGCCGGCTCATGAGCGAACTGACCGGCGACATCCTGATCGCCGACGACGAGGTCTTCATCCGCGAGGGCCTCAAGGAAGCACTGCAGAAGCCCGGCTTCACGATCAACCTGGCCGCCGACGGCTACCAGGCGCGGGAGATGCTCGCGGCACGCCAGTACGACCTGGTTTTCCTCGACCTGCGCATGCCCGGCCCGTCCGGGATGGAGCTTCTGGCCGAGATCCGCGAGCGCTACCCGGAAACGCAGACGATCCTGCTGACGGCCCACGGCACGATCTCGACCGCAGTCGAGGCGATGCGCAACGGTGCCTACGACTTCATGACAAAACCGGTGGACATCAATCATCTGCGGCTGCTCGTCGACCGGGCCCTGGATCGGGTCGAGCTCGCCCGTGAGAACCGCAAGCTGCACGACCAGCTGGAGAACAGCGACTCCCTGCGCAAGGTCGTCCAGCGCAGCCCGGCGATGCAGGCTGCCGTGCGCACCGTAAAGCAGGTGGCAATGACCGACGTGCCGCTGCTGCTGCGCGGCGAAACCGGCTCGGGCAAGGAGCTGTTCGCCCGCACGATCCACGAGCGCAGCCAGCGCCGCGAGGGCCCTTTCGTCGCCGTGAACTGCGGGGGCTTCACCGAAGAGCTTTTTTCCAGCGAGCTCTTCGGCCACGTGCGCGGCGCGTTTACCGGCGCCCACGCCGACCGGCCCGGCCGGTTCGCGCTGGCCGAGGCCGGCACCCTGTTTCTCGACGAGATCGGCGAAGTGCCGTTGAAGAATCAAGTCGAGCTGCTGCGCGCGCTGGAGTCTCGCGAGTTCCACCCGGTCGGCGACACCCAGCTGCGCAGCGCCGACGTGCGCATCATCGCCGCCACCAATCGCGATCTTAAAGCCGGAATCGAGCAAGGCATATTCCGCGAGGATCTGTACTATCGCCTCGACGTGGTGCCGATCGACATCCCACCGTTGCGTTCCCGACCCGAGGACATCCCCGTGCTCGTCGAGATGTTCCTGGACGAGTCCTGCAGGGCCCACAACCTGCCGGCGAAGGCGATGGGACCGGATACCATGGACCGCCTGGTCAGCTACAACTGGCCGGGCAACGTGCGCGAGCTGCGCAACATGATCCAGCGCTTGGTCGTCACCACGTCTGGACGCGCGATCGCACCGACCGACCTGCCGGACAGCATCGGCGAACCCAGTACCGACGTGGGCCAGTTCACCATCCGCCTCGGTAGTTCCCTCCGCGACGTCGAGACCGAGCTGATCAGGCAAACGCTGGAGCGAGTGACCTCGAACCGACGGGAGGTTGCCGCCCTTCTCGGCATCAGCGTCCGCTCACTGCAGTACAAGCTGAAGCAGTACGACATTCGCTGAAAGCTGCAAAATCTGCGCTTCC
>CAYWBJ010000186.1:0-3920 GCA_964456165.1 uncultured Gemmatimonadaceae bacterium
CCCGGTCCCCCACCCATGGAGCACGGTCCCAGCATGAAAGAGACATACAGCGAAGACGACGTCACCTTGCGCCTGTACTTCGACGACATCTCCGATTCACAACCGCTAGCCCGCGAGGTAGAAGTCGAGCTCTCTGAAAGAATCAAGCAAGGCGACATGCATGCCCGGGACCGGCTGGTCCAGGCCAACCTCCGCTTCGTCATCGATGTGGCCAAGAGCTACCAGAACCGCGGCCTCTCTCTTCCCGACCTGATCAGCGCCGGCAACGTCGGTCTGCTGACCGCCGCCGAGCGCTTCGACGGCGCCAAGGGCTACAAGTTCATCTCCTACGCGGTCTGGTGGATCAAACAATCGATCATGCAGACCATCGCCGACCACGCCCGCACGGTCCGTCTGCCGATCAACAAGCTCAGCCTGCTCAAAGACATCGCCAAGGTTTCCCGGCGCCTGGGCCAGGGGCGCGAGGCTGCCCCTGACGTCGAGGACATCGCCGCCGAGCTCGACCTTCCGGCGCAGGAAGTGATGGACACGATGCTCAGCGCCCGTAGCGTGCGCTCGCTCGACGAGGCGTTCGAAGACGACAACGAGCGCAGCCTGATGAGCGTCCTGGTGGACAATCGGCAGGAATCGCCGGACCTCGACGTCCTGCGCGCCTCCACCCGGGACCAGCTGGACGACGCTCTGCTCAGCCTTGACGATCGCGAGATTCGCATCGTGCGCCTCTACTTCGGCCTCGACGACCACGAGGCCCTGACCCTCGAGCAGATCGGCGAGCTCATGAACCTGACCCGCGAGCGCGTGCGACAGCTCAAGGAGCGGGCCTTGAACAAGCTCCGACATCCCAACCGCTACCAGGCCCTTCTGTCGCTGATGGATTAGACCGAAGTCTACTGAGATGACCGGCAAGCTGTTGGGCGCGGTCGGCATCACCCTGTTCGCGATGGTGCCGATCGCCCAGCTGCGCAAGAAATTGCTCCCGCTCCACCGTCGCCTTCCTACACCCGGACGCCCCCCAACTCCAGATTGACAAATACAAGGGGGGACATACCCTCGGAAACCAACCCTGCGACATGATTGGCCACCGCGCAGACGACGTCTCGGTTGGCGATCGAACCAACCAGCTCACCCGCGAACTCCCGGACGCCAACTTTCGTTTCAGCCAGAAGATCGTCGAGCTTGGCAACCGTCAACAGCGGCTTCTGAAAGACCAGAGTCTGCGGCGCGCCTGGTGCGACACCGAGCAAATTGCCAAGGCGGTGGACGAACTTCTCGACGAAGGCGCCAACCGCTTCGTCTTCGACCTGGAACAATGCCATATCGTCAACAGCATGACAACTCCATCCTGATCGAAGTCATCTACAAGGTGCTGGAGGCAGAGGGACGAGTCCTGTTCGGCGCCGCGTCGATGACCATCACGAAGAAATTCCAGATCATGGGATTGCTGCAGATATCGGACATCTGTGACACCCGGCCGCAGGCCCCTGCGGCCGGGTAGTCGGGCAGATCAGGGATCGGCCAGGCCGTTCAGCTGATCGCGAATCTCGGCGGCACGCTCGAACTGCTCCAGCTCCACGGCCTTTTCTAGTTGCGCCTTGAGTTCCTCCTCGCGGCTGAGGGGAACGAAGCGCCGTATCTCCTCTTCGAGTTCATCGAGCGCCTTTTGCGACCTCTGTATCTCGGCGTGAAACTCCTCCGCATCCACCTCGTCGAGATTCGCAATGCGGTCGCGCACGTCCTCGACGATGTCCAGGGCCCGCTCGAACTCCTCTCCCTGAACCGCCAGCATGGCCCGGGCGGTGGCGTTTATCCTCAGGATGTACGGCCACCACTTTTCCAGATTCGACCTGTTGTCCAAGGTCTCCGCGTAGCTGTTGACGAAACGGAAGAGGGACATGTTGTGCTCGGTGTCGCGCACCACCCGCTCGTAATCCTTTAGCTGCATCAGGAAACCGTACCGTCCGTAGACTCGGACACCTTCGTCGAACAGCTCTTCGCAGGCAGTCTGGTCGAGCGAGAAAACTCCCTTCTCATCGGCCGCTCCCGAGCGGCACTCGCTGAGGGAATTGCGGTAGTAGTCCAGGGCAAAATCGAAACCGTGCGGCTTCTTGCCGTCGGGTCGGCCATCCAGATTCAGCTGGAGGATTCCCTGAAAAGCTCCCTGATCGATGCGGACCTGGACCTTCCGGACGCCGTCGTCTCCATCGATATAGCGAACGTTGGCTTCGGGATCGTAGTCCCAGTCGCCCAGCATGTCGCTGATGTCTTTGCTCATTTCGGTCACTCGAGCCGAAAGGTGGTCCCGGTTGGTTTTCCCTGGTCCCCCGCCCAACGATTATGGTACCCCGGGCCAAGAAGGATGTCAAACGAAGTGGCCCATTAGCCCCCCTCCGTTCGGACCGAACATTTGACCACCGCTTCAAGCCTTAATTAGTTTTTATTAACATTTTTGTATCACCTATACTCTATTGTTACGTTTTTGTTCATCCACTCGTTCCACACCCTGGAGCGTCCGCCATGACGACCGCCGCCACCCCTCCCTTCGAGAACACCCAGAAACAGGTAGACACGTTGCACGAACTCGGCCAGATCCTGGGCGGAGCAAACGACCTTGAGGCTGCCCTGCGCGACATTCTGAAGCTGCTCGAAGATCGCCTGCAGATGCTTCTCGGCACCCTCAGCCTGCTGGATCTGGAGGAGGGATCAGTCGAGATCGATATAGCCCACGGCTTGTCACCCGCTGAGATCGAACGCGGGCGTTACAAGATTGGCGAGGGCATCACGGGCAAGGTCGTAGAGGCCGGGAAACCGGTTATCGTTCCCCGGATAAGCAGCGAGCCACTCTTCCTGGACCGCACTGGCGCCCGCAGCAGGTCGACGGGGCGAGAGCGCGCCACCACGGTGCAGGCCGATGACCAGAAACCACAGACGTCGTTCATCTGCGTCCCGATCATCGTCCAGAAGTCAATCGTCGGGACGCTGAGCGTCGACACGCCGTACGAGACCGACACACTGCTCCAGGAAAACGTGCGCTTTCTCTCCATCGTGGCCGCGATGATCGGCCAGGCCGTGGCCGCGCGCAATCGCTCCCGCGTCGAGAAGACCCGCTTGCTCGACGAAAACCAGCGTCTCCAGACCCAACTGCGGGAGCGTTTCCACCCGACCAACATCATCGGCAACTCGCGCCCCATGCAGGAGCTCAGCGACATGGTGGGCAAGGTGGCCCAGAGCGACGCCACGGTACTACTGCGGGGAGAGAGCGGCACCGGCAAGGAACTAGTGGCAGACGCCCTGCACTACAACAGCCTGCGAGCCCGCCAGCCGCTGGTGAAGGTACACGTCGCCGCCCTGCCCGAATCCCTGATCGAGAGCGAGCTGTTCGGTCACGAAAAGGGCGCATTCACCGGGGCCGAAGCCGCGGTCCCCGGCCGCTTTGAGAGGGCGCAGCACGGCACCATCTTCCTCGACGAAATAGGCGAGCTCAACCCCTCGGTCCAGGTCAAGCTACTCAGGGCACTGCAGGCCCGCGAGGTCGAACGCCTCGGTGGCCGCGAGCCGATTCCGGTCGACGTCCGCGTCGTCGCCGCGACTCACGTGGACCTGGAGAAGGCGGTGGCCGACGGCCGCTTTCGCGAAGACCTCTTCTACCGTCTCAACATCTTCCCCATCTTCATGCCGCCGCTGCGGGAACGCAAATCCGACATCCTGCAGCTCGCCGACCATTTCCTGGAGAAGAACGCCCGCCAGCACAGCGTCGAGATGAGACGCATCTCCACCCCGGCCATCGACATGATGATGAGCTACCACTGGCCCGGGAACGTGCGCGAGCTCGAAAACTGCATCGAGCGAGCAGTAATCCTGAGCACCGACGGCGTCGTCCACGGCCACCACCTGCCTCCGTCCCTGCAGACCGCCGACGCAAC
>CAYWBJ010000187.1:0-4250 GCA_964456165.1 uncultured Gemmatimonadaceae bacterium
TGACCGTCGTGGCCTTCGCCCTCCAGGAGATCACCGAAGCGGACGGCGGCTTCGCCTGCATCCCGGGTTCACACAAGTCCGACTTTCCGGTGCCGCAGGAGAACCACAAGGAGCTGTTCGCGCATGGCGGGCCGCTGGTCCGCAACATCGCCATGTCCAAGGGGTCGGCCACCATCTTCACCGAAACGCTCGCTCACGGCGCCGCGAGCTGGCAGAACGAAACCCCGCGCTACGGTCTGTTCTACAAGTACAACGACCGGGCCGCCGTCTACCACGATCAGCATGGTCACCGGCCGAGCAAGCAGGCCTTCGACCAGATGACGGATGCACAGAAATGCTTTTTCAACACCGCCTGGCAGTCATTCGGTCCCGACGGCCGAAATACCAACGACCTGCCTGAGTTCGATGGGACGGATGAGTAAGCCAGGGAGGCTACCGGCGTGGACGAGGAAGAGAAGTTCCTTTTTGGCCTAAACGGCTATCTGGTCGTGGAGGACATGCTCAGGCAGGATGAGGTGCAGGGGGAACGGGCGCAGACCGCGGACATCTTCGGCCCTCCGTACTTGCTGACCAGCGACTTGATCAGCCATGCCAGAAGCACGACCGCGTCAGGGCCAACATCGTTATTTTCGGGTGTCGCCGGCTGTTACTCGTTCGGCTCGGGCCAGAGGTGGGTGGACAGCCCGCGACGCGGCCGATCGGTGCTGTTGCCGCTCGTGTAGTGCAGAGTGCGGCCATGGTGGATGGTGGCGTCACCCGCACTGTACTCCACCCGCACCGCCTCGCTCTGGTCAACCAGCACCTCAAGAGCCGCATTGATCGGGTTCTTGTGCGTCGCGTCGACGTGCTCGGCGATGCCTTGCATGTGGCTGCCGGGGATGAACTGCAGCGCCCCCATATCCGCCGTGACATCGCTGAGCGCCAGCCAGCAGGTGCCGCTGCGGTAGTTGGCCATGCCCTTCCAGCCGTAGCCAGCATCCTGGTGCCACAGCAGCTCTACCGGATTGTTCGGCGGTTTATAGATCAGTTGATCGTAGCGATACTCTATGTCGTCGCCGAGCAGCTGTTTGGCGGCACCGACGATGCGCGCCATATAGCGGTGGTCGCGCCACGACGGGATGTTCCGGAACGGGTTGCTCAGCTGCAGGATTTCGTCGGAGTGGACCTTCCAGCCCGGCACATCGTACCACCCCGCCACCGCCTCGTCGTATCCCCTGCATAGTTCTTCGACCATCTCCGCCGGGATGAGACCGCGCAGAACCAGGAATCCCTGAGCGTTGAAGCAATCGATCTGTTCAGGCGTGAGGGTGAGGTCATCCACGGGCGTGATCCTGGCGATGGGTTACAAGCCCCGGGAAAAATAAGTACTGCCGGGCCCGCGAGATACAGAACAGCAGCCGCCGCGGCTGACCAGACCCCTCAATCTCCACAAGCTTCCCCGGGCGAAGCGCAACACCTGTGCTCGGCAGCCCGAGGAGCTGGTCTACCCGCGCGAGGAAACGTCAACCCGCCGTGTAGCGCGTCATGACGTCCCAGATCTCGTCGGTGACGTCGTTCAGGCAATAGTAGGTGAACCGCCGCAGCCCGGCATCGACCATCGCCTGGAACGTGAAGTCCAGTTCCTCTGCCGTCATCCATGGGCTGCCCCCGTGCTCGAGACCGACGAACGGCGAGATGCGGTCCGGGTCGCCGATGCGAAACAGCATCTTGCGCGATTCACGGTAGACGATCTTCTCGAAGAACGACCAGGGGGCAGGGCGCACGAAGTCGGCAATGCCGTAGTCCCGGGGTATCTCCACCCCCAACAGCCGCTCTATCAACCCCTCGATGCGACCGTCGTCCAGCTCCGGATTCCATTTCCGCAGGGTCGCGTGGTAGCGTTCGAGCGTGCCGCGAAAGCCATCCCTTCCCCCCGTCCACAGGTAATGTTTGGTCTGGTTGTAGTCGGCATAGGCGTTCAGACGGCGGAAGTTGCAGCCCTGGATGGTCGAAAAGCAGGGCAGGCGCGGGCAGACACCGTACTCCAGGCCTGCGTCGACCGCCTTGATCGCCCGACTCATCGCGGCGATGCCGCGCTCGATGCGGAGCATCTTGAAGCGCAGCAGGTCGACCACGTCATCATCCTGCAGGAACAGGTCGATGCCGTCGAAGACGCCGACCTGGCTGTCCAGGAACAGGTCCACCTTTTCCGGGGTCAGGCCGCAAAGCTGCCCGTGCAGGCGTTCGGACGCGGCCTGCATCGCCTCCAGCCCCGCCCCGATCTCCCGGGCCAGTGTCCGCGCCTGATCGTCAGTGGGCAGCGGCGCCGAGGTCAGGGCGCCGCCACCGGTGAACCCGGGGGTGATCTCGTAGCCCGAGCCGGGACCGTCGGAGACGAAGCCGGACAGCGTCGGAAAGTGCAGCAGGAAGTCCCGGGCGCGCGCCTCGACGTAGTCCCAGCGGTGGGCGCGACGCGCCTCTTCCGACTCCCACACCGGCCCACCGTCGGAACCCTGACCCAGGTAGCCGAACAGGCAGACCCGCATCCCTTTCGACGACAGCTGCTCGATGATCCGCCCCAGCCGCCGCGACCTCTCCTCCATGCCCGACGGCAATCCAGGCGGCGTCACACCCATTCCTTCGTAGAGGTCGAGGGTGGGCGCGAATGCCACCGGCACAACGCGTCCGTTGGGATTTGCGGCGTGGAAGGCGCGGACGAAGCGGCCCTGCGTACGGCCCTGGAACGGCGGCGGAGCGGTTTCGCGCCGGTCGTCGAAGAGGTGGCCGAAGACCAGCATCAGGTCCCGGACGCCTCCGGCGATCAAATCGTCCTGGACCCGTTCGTCCTCCAGGAAGTCAAAGGGTGGGTATACGAACGGAAGAGGGCGCAGTCGTTGCATGCTGCCTCCGGTTTATCGGTGGCGGTGAGACGGCGCTGGAGCGCTTGCCCCGAGTGGCGACAATGGCTTCTATCTGTCCACAAATGGGAACCGACTAGGGCGAGGGGAGCGTGCCGACGACCCTGGTCGATTGCTTCCGCCTGCATCGAGCATCCCGAGCACCCGTCGAACGCCGTGCCCGTTCTCCCACAACCTGGACACACAACGACCATGACCGCAACCGGCAACGACGGACGCCCCAGGATCGCCGGCGTCATAACGGAATACCGCAAGTACTCGCACGCCCAGCACATCTGCGACCGCTTTCTCGAGGGATATGGCTGGAACAGCCGTCACCACCGGCCGCCGATGGACCTGGTGTCACTCTACGTCGACCAGGTTCCCGAGGGCGACCTCAGCCGCGAGCGCGAATCCCGCTTCGAGCATCTGACGATCTACCCTACGGTCGCCGACGCCCTCACCCTGGGAGGCAGCGAGCTGGCGGTCGATGGGGTGCTGCTGATCGGCGAGCACGGCACCTACGACACCAACGCGAAGGGCCAGCGGCTCTACCCTCGGTACGAGCTGTTCAAGCAGATCGTCGCCGTCTACCGCACCACGGGCAGCACGGCGCCGGTGTTCAACGACAAGCACCTGTCCTGGAACTGGGAGTGGGCACGCGAGATGTACGACCTCTCGGTCGAGATGGGATTTGCCTTCATGGCCGGCTCGTCGCTGCCGGTCACCTGGCGCACGCCCGCAGTGGACATGCCGCTGGGAGCCAGCGTCGAGGAGGCAGTGTGCGTGGCGTATGGGGGCGTCGACAGCTACGATTTCCACGCCCTCGAGACCTTGCAGTGCATGGTCGAGCGGCGTCAGGGTGGCGAAGTCGGAGTACGCTGGCTGGAGGCATTCCGCGGCGAGCGTTTCTGGGAAGCGCACAACGACGGCGTCTGGCCGCGCGACCTGTTCGATGCGGCCCTCTGCCGCAGTCATACCCTGACGCCCGGCCGCAGCGGCTTCAACAATCCGTACCCCACCATCGACGAGATGATGCAGCTCGTCGAGGATCCGATCGCCTATCACTACGAGCACCTCGACGGTCTCAGGTCGACGATGATCCTCTTCGGCGGCCAAGTCCAGGACTTCAACTTCGCGGCCCGCCTGCGGGAGCGGGAGCAGCCGTTCTCGACGCAGATGTACCTGCCAATGCCGCCGGCGCGCACGACCCTGGCCAACTTCTTCAGCCCCCAGAGCTACCAGGTGGAGCGCATGTTCCTCAGCGGCAAGCCCTCTTACCCGGTCGAACGCACGCTGTTGACTACCGGGCTGGTGGCGGCAGCCGTCGACAGTCTGCACCAGGAGCAGGCCCGCATCGATACACCGCATCTG
>CAYWBJ010000188.1:0-1798 GCA_964456165.1 uncultured Gemmatimonadaceae bacterium
GCAGGTCGTTCTGCGATTTCGCGTTTCTAAAGCAAAAGACCTGTTAGATCGGGGTGATTTTTTTGGTTGAAATCCGCGGCTCATTCGGTCCACACATCATACCCCTCGCGTCCCTACCTCGGCAGCAGCACAAAAGGATCCAGCGTTTCCTCCAAGCGCAACCGCAACAACTCGTGGTGCCGTCCGATATCCTCGGTCCCGGATTTATCTCCATTCACCGTCCTTATTTTGCCGTTGAAGCTTTCGATGTAGCCGTTCTCCTTCGGCCTCCCCCGGCTCGATGAACAAGGTCCCGACCTCCAACCTCGAGAGCCACTCCCGGACGGCTTTGGCGACGGACTAGGGTCCGTTACCCAATCTGATGTGTTTCGGGATGCCGTGCCTCAACAGCAGCCCATATGTGGATGCTAAGGCTCACTCGCGGATGGGATAAATATCCCCTCTTAATCCAGGCCATCCGCTAGGCCGCTGAGAAGTCGCGTTCGTGCAGCCCGTCAGCCTCGGCCAGCTCTTCGGCTGTGAAGGGCGTGGCATCGCGCGCGGCCGCACTGCCGGTAACTTCGTTCGGGTTCTTGGCCCCCGTCGCACCGGTAGCCCCCCGGCTGGTCCGCGTGGACTTGGGCTAGGTGCCCGCATCGCCACGCAGCAGGAAATCCAGGCGGTTCATCTGATCGAGGCGGGCCTCAATCTCTTCCCGTGGGTAATGCTTGTTGAAGTTGTTCTGCTTGAAGACCTTTCCTGGGTGACGGCACCGGTCAGGAAGCCGTTGACCAGGCTCTCGCGATTGAGGAGGGACAGCACGACCTGGATGAGGTCGATCTTCCCAGCGGCCGCCAACTCTCGAGCCCAATACTGGATCTTGGCGAACATGCTGATGGAATGGCCGGCGAAACGGATCTTGCCGGCGGTCTTCAGGTTGTCTACGGCTCGCCATACATCGTCGTCGATTGGGGTATCCCCGAATGGAGTGGAAGAACAGCAGGTCGATGCGGTCAGTGCCCGGGCGATCCAGGTTCTCGTCGATCATCTCCCTGGCGCCGGCGGCATTGAAGAGGGAGTTTGCCCCGCGGCTCGGCTTGCGGCCGAACTTGGTGGAAATCAGGATGCGCTCCCGGTTGGCACCCTAGGGCCCTGCCCAGGATGCTTTTGGAGATGCCGTCCTGTTCCGGAGTGCTGTAGAGAGGGGCGGTGTCGAAGAGATTGACACCGAGGTCCAGGGCCTTGCGGCCGGGGAGAGATTATGAGTTGGAGCCGAGTCTGCCAATCACTTGATTGAGGATTCCGGCGTTGGGTGGTGACGAGCCTTGACGCCAGCTTTCGATAAAAGACAGAGCGATTGGAGTGCAATGGCACATTCACCCGTTCAACTTGAGCGCCTGCGACCGGCGCCGCTGGCCGCCGCCAGGGCCGGGATACCCTGGGGCTGCATCCCATTCGGTGCCACCGAGTACCACGGCCGGTACAATCCGGTGGGACGTGATTCGATCAAGGGCCATCACCTGTGGACCCGGTTCGCCGAGCGCGTCGACGTCGGCGGCGTGCCGCCCCTGTTCTACGGCGTCGACAGCAGCCACCTTAGCTTCGCCTGGACCTGGATGGTCGAGGCAGATGCGCTCGTTTCGGTCCTGCGCAGGACCCTGTCGGGGCTCGAATGATCCGGCGCCAGGGTGATCGCGTTGATGAGCGGTCACTACCCGAACCGCGGCCTGGGGTGCAAGGCGGCCGAGCAGGGGGTGTCCTGGGCCGAGGTGAAGGTACGAGCCGTCCTGGACGAGCAGTGAGGCTGGGATTGCTGCCA
>CAYWBJ010000189.1:0-13832 GCA_964456165.1 uncultured Gemmatimonadaceae bacterium
CCAGACCCTCGCGAAAGAGCCGGTGCAGGTGGACCACGCCGCGGGTGTTGCCGGTGAGTATGCCGACCGCGCTCTGGCCGTGGAGGTGCGCCGCTCCATGCGCCGCGCAGGTGCCCCACGGAAAGTGACCCTCGTCCATGAAGACCAAGTCGAGGCCGTGCCGGCGGTAGTCGGGGATGAGCTCCTCACGCCACAGGTCATGCCAGGCGCTGTTGTCGACGCAGGCGCGGTCGCCGACCGTGGGGTTCACCCAGGGCGCCGTGTCGTCGACCCCGGCCTCCGGGACGTAGTGCGCAGCAGCGGGGTGGTGATAGGACAGGTGGGTGTAGCCGCCGACGAAACTGACCTCCAGCCGCCGCAGTGCCGCCATCATGCGCTCCCACGCCGCCTCGCCGCCAGCCTCCTCGCACACGGGAAAGAAGTCGGGATAACGTCCCACCTGTGCCTGGAACCAGGTGAGCCCGACGCCCAGGTGGGAGGGGTCGGTGCCGCTGGCCTCGAGCAGATCCGATATTTGCGGCGCTACGGTGTCTAGGTGGTTGTAGATGCCGCGGGGATAGCGGTTGCCGATCTCGTTCTCCGCGATCCAGCAGCCGGCGTAGACGTCGAGCTCGCGCGCCCTCTCGGGCAGCGTATCCCAGGTCAGGCCGTCGTCTCCGAAGGCGCGCTCGAAGTGCTGGCGGTACACGTCGGCGGTCGCGTGCCAGCTGCCGGCATGGGGGATCAGTAGCCACTCGTCGGTGGTGAACGTACTGCCCGGTTCCAAAGGCTGGCGCAGGAGGGCGCGCTGCTGCTCGTTCATCAGCTCTTCGAAATGCCAGTAGTCGGACAGGTCGAAGAAGCGCAGCGCGGTTGAGAGGCCGGCGGTGCTCTTCTGCCAGTCAAAACACCACTGGATGCCCTGGCGGTTGACATAGGCGACGCCGATGCCGCCGCGTGAGCCGGAGTAGTCGGTCCAGCCCCACGCGTAGGTGGGCAGGCCGATGGTGGTGCGCGAGAATTCGTCGTGGGAAACGCCGCCGCGGCAGGGCAGCCAGATCTCCTCGTCAGCGCGAGCGTCGTCGCCGGTCAGCAACTCGCCAAAGCCGAAGCTGAGGCGAGTCAGCCAGAGAGGGCCGTTGTTAACTATCTCGGCACGGATGACGAAGTGACTGCTCGCGGGAGCGAGCTCGATGGTGAGCCCTGTTCCGATGCCGGTGGGCTCGCGGGTGGCGTCGTCCACGAGCATCGGGTATTCGAGTCGAAGCCGTTTGCCGCCGTCGGCCAATGAATCGAACCGGCTGGTCATTTCCTGGCGCGTGTCGGCTGCGATGCAGGTGCGTGACTGCAGCGGCTTCCCGCGGCTGCCGACCGTCAGCTCGAAGAGCGCGCCGCCGTCGCCCTGCCGCTTATGCTCGATGCCGGTGTCGAGATCGCGAATGCGGCGGATGTGGCCGTTGCCGGCGTCGACGGTCAGCTCGATCCGCCCGTTGCCCAGGCGGATCCCATCATCGCCGCGATCGAGATAGACCTCGGAACTCATCGGGAGATCCCCCGAGCCTGCTGAAGCGGGTGACCTCCCGCGCGGCGAGCCAAAAAGATGGCGGCAGGGTTACGGTGTTGGAGACCTGCGTCAGATTTGCGAAGCATAGACCGCATCGACGAGCTCCATGGTCTTGATGCCGTCGGCGAAACAGGTCTCCGGCTGCACGCCGCGACGCAGGCAGTCGACGAAGTGGACGCTGGTGTCGTAGCCGCCGAAAGCGCGATAGGCCTCCGTGGTGCCGCTGAACTCGAACGGATCGAGGCGCTGCGTCGGCTCCACGTCGTTACCGACGTGGAGGCGGCCCTCGATCTCGGGATCGCAGAAGTAGGAGGCGCCGGGTGAGTGGATCTCGACGTGGAAGGTGCGGAAGCCGGCCATGAAGTTGACCAGCAGGATACCCGTGACGCCGGTCGAGAAGCGGACCATCGCCAGGTTCATGTTCCAGAAGTCGGCATCAAGCCGGCGCGAGTCGGCGGCGACGCTCTCAACCTCACCGCCGCAAAGGTAGCGTAGGGTGTCGACGGCGTGAATTCCGTCACACATGAGGATGTCGATAGCACCCTGGTAGTAGGGCCCGTTGCCGACGTGGCTCTTGTAGTAGTTGGAATGGGCGGTGTGGATCGGGCCTTGTTTTTCGCACAGTTCCTTGCCGCGCCGGATCAGCGGGGCGAAGCGGCGCTGGAAGGTGACGCCGGTGAGCAGCCCGTTGCGCTCGGCGATATGGTTGAGTTGGCGTAGCTGCTCGGTGGTGACCGACGGCGGCTTCTCGATGAAGAGGTTGCAGCCCATTTCGAGGATGGTGGCGGCGACCTCGTGCAGGTGGTGGGGCGGCATGATGGCGTAAACGGCGTCCGGTTTCTCCTTCTCGATCATCTGCTTGTAGTCGGTGAATCGGCCGGAGATGTCGAAACGCTCGGCGGCCTGGTCCATGAGGTCTTCGTTGAGGTCGCAGACTGCGGTGATCTCGACCCCGGCGATGTCGGCCAGGGCGGGATAGTGGGTACTGACGGCGCGGCCGCCGGCGCCGATGATGGCGACGCGGACTTGCTTCGGGGCCTGCCGTTTTCTTTTCGCCTTCTTTGCCATGATGAATGTCCTGGGGGTATTCTGGGGGTATTGCGGTGCTGATCTGGATCTGAAGATCGGGCGTCGCGGCCGACGGCGCCATCAGGGAGTGGACTTCTGGAGGAAAGTGAAGTATCACATCTCCTCTCCACAATCCTACAACCGTATTCCAGCGTCCCTGATGCCGGATTGATTCCGAAACCAGCATTCCGGATTCCTACCGCCAGAGCGGTTCCCCATCCATCTGGCTCTCCAGGTAATCCTCGTTCAGCTCCACCCCGATCCCCGGCTTCTCACTCAACACCACATGCCCTTCGTCGATCACCGGGTCATCGGCAATCAGCAGATCGTCGTTGTGCGCGACTCCATACCGATGGAACTCCAGCGCCAGGAAGTTGGGCACGCTGGCGCATACATGCGCGTCACCCACGGTGCTGAAGATGCTGGAGTTGTTGTGGGGCGCGAAGGGGATGTAGTAGGTCTCGGCCATGTTGGCGATTTTGCGGCACTCGGAGAGCCCGCCGCACTTGGAGATGTCGGGCATGATGATGTCGACGGCCTGCTTCTCGAGCATGTCGCGGAAGCCGTAGCGCAGATAGGCGTTCTCGCCGGCGCAGATCGGGGTCTTCGTCGACTGGGTGACGCGGGCCAGCGCGTCGATGTTCTCAGGGGGTACCGGCTCCTCCAGCCACATGACGTTCATGTCCTCCATAGCGTGGGCGATCTTCATGCCGGCGGTGGCGTCGTAACGACCGTGCAGGTCGAAGGCGAGGTCCATGGGGCCTACCGCCTCGTGGATCTCACAAGCCAGGTCCATGATCGAGGTCAGCTCGTTGGGTGTGACCGACCAGTTCCAGGCGTCGAGTTTATGGGGGTTTTGGGCGTCGTCGAGGTCGAATTTGACAGCAGTGTAGCCATTGGCGCGGATCTCTTCGGCGCGCCTCTTGCAGTCTTCGTGGGCGCTGTCGACGTAGAGCCGGACGCGGTCGCGGAACTTGCCACCGAGCAGGCGATATACTGGTACGCCCTGTGCCTTGCCGGCCAGATCCCAGAGGGCGATCTCCAGGCCGGTGAGGGCGGAGATACCGAGTCCGGACATACCGCCGCGGAAGATGTAGCTGCGGCGGATGAGTTCGAAGCAGGCGTCGACGTCGCGGGGGTCGCGTCCGATCAGTTGGTGGGCCATGGTTTCGGTGGAGCCGCGCCAGCCGCCGTCGACGTGGCTGGCCTCGCCGGTGCCGTAGACGCCTTCGTCGGTGTAGATGCGGACGTAGCGGTAGCCCATGCCGTTGTCGACGCGGGGCTCGGCGGTCTTGATCTCGGTGATTCGCAAGGATCTTCCTCCTGACGGTTCGGGGGTCTGTTTCTGCGGGTTGGTCGAATCTGTTCTCTTGGGGAATAGCTAACCGCGCAGGGGTTAACGCCGTCCACTGTGCGTTTTCATCTTCTCTATCGGCAGAGCTTGACGCACTCCTGCAGATGTTGACGCCTGGCCCCCTGGATAATGTTCGCCGCCTGGCCGACGGTCGTGGCGCTGAAGGGGCAGCCAACGCTGCTGCGTGGCTTCGACTTGGAGTCGGATTCAGTCATCCCGGTTCCGCATCGAAGTCCAGCCCCGGTCGGGTCCCGGGGGCCTGTGGTCTTCGTAACGCTGGCGGATCTGCGTGAACTCCTCCCACGCGCTGACGACGGTCTCCGGTTTGGACGGGCTCTGCAGGATGAAGTCGGCTTCGGGCGGGTAACAGGCGATCTCCGCTTCCGGCCGGCCGGGGTCGAAGTCGCCGGGAAGCTCACCGATGTTGTTAGGCAGCCGGGCCGACTGGTAACGCACGTCGGTGGCCCAGCGCACGATGTCGACGCTGTGGTGGGTCGACGAGTGGGGCGTCAGGTTGGTCATGAACAGCACGCCGCCGAGCGGGACGGGCACAGTGACTGGTTGCACCGGCGGTAGGTCGGGATCGTCGATGGTGAGGAAACCGCCAGGACCGTCGCGGAAGTGGCGGATGACGCCGCGGCGGTGGCAGCCGGGCAGCACCCGAAGGCAGCCATTCTCGGGGGTCGCGTCGACCAGGGGGATCCAGCAGGTGACGATGAGCTCGTCATCACAGTGGGGGCTGAAGTAGCCGGAGTCCTGGTGCCAGGGTACGTCGCCCTGCTCGTAGTCGGGCAGCTTAGGGCGGATACGGTAGACCGATGAGCCGACGATCTCGTCGCCGACCAGGGACTCGATCATGGCGAGGACACTGGGGTGCCGGATGAAGTCGAAGAATGCGGGTCCGCTGTGCCCGCCGCCGCCTCTGCCCGTGATTGCACGCATGATCTCCGGCGTTTCGCGAAAGATACGGGTGAGCCGGCGCTCGAACGGTTCTTCCTCGTAGAGCTGGCTCAGCTCGCCGTCGGCCATCAGCTGCAGGGCACACTCGTGGATGACTGCGGTGAGCTCGTCGAGCACAGGCTGGATGTCCGCCGGCCCATAGATGCCGGGCACCATCACATAACCGTCGTGGTGAAACTGCCGCAGCTGCTCGTCGGTGAATTCGGGCATTCGCATGTCTCCTTGATTGCTTCGAATTTCCGCACCGATACCGTGAGGGTCAAACCCTGGAGGCAGTGTGCGCTCACAGCAGGGATGTTGATGGATCCGCGGCGCGGAGATATTCTGTGCTCGCTTTACCGAGAGGAGGGAAGGTATGCGCGCGAAGGTTCGTGGAGCGGAGCTGTACTTCGACGTCGATGGAATGGGATTGGTGCCGGACAAGGACCGGATGGCCGAGCGCCCGACCCTGTTCCTGCTGCACGGCGGCCCGGGAGGCGACCATGTTAGCTTCAAGAGTCGGGCGAGCGGGCTGACCGCTGCTGCGCAGCTGGTCTTCATCGACCACCGGGGGTCGGGGCGGAGTGCGCCGTGCGACCCGGAGACCTACACCATGGATGAGAACATCCAGGACGTGGACGCCCTTCGGGACCACCTCGGGCTGGAGCGGATCGCGGTCATGGGCTCATCGTACGGGGGTATGGTGGCGCAGGGCTACGCGATCCGCTATCCGGACCGGGTCTCCAACCTGATCCTGAGCTGCACCGCGCCGAGTTTCCGCTTCATCGACGAGGCAAAGAAGATCCTCGAGGAACGGGGCACCGACGAGCAGAAGCGGGTGTGCGAGTGGCTGTGGAACGGCACCTTCTCGTCGGACGAGCAGATCCGCGAGTACTACCGGGTGATGGGGCCGATGTACTCGGTTACTTTCGATGAGGCGAAGTTCGAGGAGACCTACATCCAGAGCATCCGCAACTTCGACCAGCTCAACCGGGGATTCGGCGGGTTCCTGCGGACCTTCGACTACATCGACCAGCTCGGGACCATCCGCTGCCCGACGCTGGTAATCGGCGCGGCGCATGACTGGATCTGTCCGCCGGCGCAGTCGGAGCTGATCGCAAGCAGTATCCCGAGGGCGCATCTGAAGATCTTCGCCAACAGCTCTCACTCGGTAGGATCGGACGAGCCGGAGGCCTACCAGGCGGCGATTCGCGGGTTTCTGACGTACGCTCCGGGGTAGCGCGGCGCCACTACCAGCCCAAGGAGGAGAAGCTCGCCCGGGCAACGGGCTAGTGCAGGCTCAGTAGCTCAGCCCCGGATTTCCCAACCGAAAACCGCTTCCGCCCGGAGCGCGTCGACAGCTCGAAGCCGTCTCGGCTCTGCAGCACCTTCACCTTGGACGTCGCCGGCGCCACCGCAACGACCAGCAGATCCTCATCTCCGGCCGAGGCGAGAACGCGGGTCGAGGGCTGTTCCGCACCGGGCCGCAATGCCTTCAGGCTACCCGCCGCCAGACCAGAAGGCGCGAACGGCACCACTTCGCTGCGCAGGTTGGCGGCAGCCGGGTATACCGGACGGATCTCAGCGGCTCTGCCGGCGCTCAGGAGCCGGGCGCAACCGCGGCGCAGCGACTTCAGCTCCACCGGATTCAGCTTCCACAGGAGCTCGCCGCTGCCGCATTCCTCCGAGGCTCCGATGAACTCCTCGACGAGCGCTGCCCGCCCCTTGCAGCGCAGCTCGATGCGGGCGATGTCGCAGCGGGTGCCGGTGTCCGGCAGCAGAACGCCGGCGCCGAAGGCCATGGCGGTGCGGGAATAGGCGTAGAAGGTCCGCGGCTTTTCCCGCGCTTCGAGCTGCATGGGGTTGGCGTTGAGCTCGCCGAACTCGGACTCGTCGTCGCAGCGCTCTACCTCGCCGTCCACCTCCAGCTCCATGAAGGGCCGGCCTTTAGGGTCGTTGAAGCCGCCCCAGCGGGCGGTGACGTCGTGCCAGGTGTTCGGCTTCATGCGGACTCTTTCGGGCGGCATGCGCACGTGGACGGTGAGTCCGTGCTGGCTCTGCACGCTGAATGCCAGACCGGCATCGTTGAAAAATCCGAGTCCGAAGTTGTTGCCGCGGGTGTCGATCTTCTCGCCGAGTCCTATACCGGTATTGAAGAGCGCGTAACGTCGCGCCGGTTCAATCTGCTCCCCCAGCCGCACCCTGAGTCGGAGCTCCCCACCCTCCGGGTTGAACCACGGCTCGCGGGCATACTGCAGGTAGTCGCGGCCATCGAGCCGGGCGTACGTGCCGTCCGCATCGCTGACGAGGCGCAGACCGCGGTTCCGGCGGCGCAGGGCGAGCAACAGCACGGGCGCCTTGCCGCGCAGCAACCAGAATTCCTGATCCAGGCGGGTCGACTTCATCCGCAGCCGGTCCCATTCGGACGTCTGCTTCAACCCGGCGAGACGGGCGACGTACTCGTTCTGACCACCGACGGAGGCTACGTTGCCGCAGCTTACAGGCTGCGCCTCTTCACAGGCGATCGACTTGAACAGCGACTCCCCGCCCCACTCCACTTCTACGCTGCTGTAGGCATGGGCGCTGCGCCCGGAATAGCCGGTGGCGTGCAGGACCAGATGCGGATCGCTCCAGCGGTCGCGCATCACCGCGGTCTCGCCGTAACTCGACTTCTTGAAGGAGGTGGACAGCCTGAGCGGCGGGGTCCTGCGGGCGCGGAAGGCTGGATCGACGTAACAGTAGGCATAGGGCCCGTAGGCGATGATGCACTCGGCGGAGGATCCCTTCACGCCGGCGTAGAAGCGGTAGACGCGGCCCAGGTCCGGATCTTCAAGCGCCAGCTGTCGGAGATCGACATACCCGGCCTCCTGGGCGAGCCGCAGCACGGTCGGCGACCAGACCGCGCGGCTGCCGGCTCCCATGGCGCGATCCGGGTTTACCAGCTGGTAGCGGAACCAGTTCAGCGGCCGCAGACAGCGCTGTCGAAACTCGGCGTAGAGGTCGACCCCGGTGACGTTGATCAGGGCGTCGCAGAAGTGGAGCATCCAGAGATTCTCCCAGGGCCAGAAGCTGGGCCCGTCGACCGGTTCCCCGTCCGGTCCGCAGCCCTGCCCCACGACCATGATCGCGGCGCGGAAGCGCTCGATGACGGCATCGACCCACTTCGGCGCGTCGCAGTGCTTGCCCAGGAGGTGCAGCGCGGCGACGCCGAAGTGACCGTTGTCGACGACGGCGTGGTGGCCGCCGGAAGGGGAGGCGCGCTGCTGGTCGACGTCGGGCCACCAGCGCTCCATCTGGCCGATCAGGCAGTCGGTGATCTTCTGTTCCTCGCGACTAGTCAGCTGGTCGTGGAGGATGTCGAGGCCGTAGCTGAACGCCTGCATGTAGCGGTTGGCGGTGTAGAAGTGCTCCTCGATGCGATCGCTGTGCTCCCAGGCGGCGGCGGCCAGCATCCACTTTTTCGCGCGGTCGAGCCAGGGCTTTTCGCCGGTCATCTTCCAGGCGAAGGCATAGTGCTCGATCAGCGCGGTGGCGGTCATGGCGGTATAGAAGGTGATGTAGAGCTGGTGGTATGGGTGGGGGCTGTTGAGGCGTTCGGGGAGGCTGGACCAGGGGCGGCGGGCGGACCAGACTCTGGCGTCGGCGAGGACGTTGGTGAGGATGTGTTGGCGATTGGGGTCGGTCGGTGCCGGGTAGGTGAAGTCTGGGTCGTCGGGGGCGCGGAAAAGGCGTGGGTGCTTATCGCGGCAGACAGTTACCGACATTGCAGTGCTCCGATTAGGATGTTTCGGTGAGTGAAAAACCGCCCGATTGGTTTGGAGGGCAACCATGGGCCAGAGGCTGACGGAGCTGCGCTCCGGGTAGGGCGGGCGGCAGAAGGGTCAGCATACCGTCGCTGTCCGCCCGCGTCCAGGGATGGGGCAGCGCCGGCTGACCTGGGGTCCGTAGCTACCCCGGACCGAACCTGAGATCGGTCGGCTCGCTCACCTCTATCGTCGTCCGCAAGGTCCGCGGCCGCACCAGCTGCGCGGGCAGCGCGACGCCATCCACCCGTACCTGCGGATAACGACACCAGGCAGCCGGCACCTCGGCTTCCACTGTGATCTCGTGGCAGCTGACGCGATCGCTGAGGCCCGGCAGACTGAGGCGGTAGATCTGCGCAGCAGCCGAGGCTTCCACCGTCTCGACCCGCAGATGCCGCCGGCACTGGTGGTAGTAGACCACCTCCTCCGGTACCGCGCACCAAACCTCTTCGCCCCCTTCCTCCAACACCGTGTCGAACCGCCGCCGCAGCTGTGCTTCCGAGCAGTCCTTGCGGGGATGAATCGCCTCTTCGATCGGGCAATGGCAGTAGTCGATGATCCAGCCGCCATCCTGCTGCGCATGGCGGATGTTGCGGAAAGGGTCGTACTCGCTGTAGAACGGCTCGTAGAGCTGGTCGTGCAGGGCGGTGCGGTTGATCCAGAACAGCTCGTCGCCGGGGCGGTTGAGGGCGTCGGTGAGGCTCATAGCGCCGAGGTAGCCAAGCTCGCGAGCGTATTCGAGGACGTGATCGGACATGTTCATGTTGTTGCCCGGCGAGCAGTAGAGGTCGCACGGCGCGTCGATGGCCGCCTCGATTCTGTCGCGGGCGGTCTTCAACTCCTGCTCCAGCATCTCGGGCGTGATGACCTCGTGGCTCCAGGAATGATTGCCCACTCCCCAGCCGCGCTGCAGCAGGTCCTTGAGCTCGTCGCCGTTCATGTGGCGCATGCCGTTGTAACTCGATTGGCCGATTTTGCGGATTTCGCCGAGCTGGCTGGCGACGACTTCCACGTGGCCGGGAATGCCGCAGGCCTCGTGGTGGGGAATGACGAAACGATGCAGGTCGACAAGGCCCTCGTCGTAGGTGATTGAATAGACCCATTTCTTGCCGTGTTTCCAGTCGCAGACGCTGAGTGTCATTCCAGTCCCTTCGTGGCTTTCAGGTAGTCGGAGAACGTGGTGCCGTAGCCGATCTTCCACTCGAAGATGTGGATGGCGTAACGGGTGGCGAGCTTCTCTTCGTAGGTGGTTGGGGTCTCGACACCAACGGTGGCATCGCGCATTAGGATACAGCGATAGCCCCGCCCCAGCATGGGGAAGGCGCCGCCGTCGGCGCTGAGCAGGCACATGTCGGCCATGAAACCCATGTAGAGCAAGGTGTCGATACCACTCTCCTGCAGCTCCTCGTCGAGCTGGTCGGAGTAGAAGACCATGCGCTCGTCGCCCCGGGGTTCCATGATCGTCGCGCGACGCATGCGCACCAGCGGCGACTTCGTCAGGTAGCCGGTTCCGTGGGCGCGGTCCCCCATGCGGGCCGCTTCGCCCGCTGGAGGCGCGAATGGCGGCCGGCGGGATTCGACCTGGGGGTAGTGGCTGTCCATCTGGTCGCTCTCGACGTGGAAGATGCGCAGGCCGATCCGGCGGGCTTGGTCCATTGCCGGCCGCATTACCTCTTCCATAATGCGGGCGGCCTCGGCGGTCGACTGGGGCCAGCCGGCACCGACGCAGTAGTCGATGTCGATCTCCGGGCCGTCAGGGCAGCCGATGTTCCAGCAGTGGATGGCGACGATGGCGGTGGTGTCGAGGTCGAGGTCGAGCACCTCCTCCTCGTACCCCGGGGCGTCGATGGGGATGGCGCGGTAGTGGCGGACAGGGAGCCGGATCGCGCGGCTCATGCCCGGTGCCTGTCGGCGATGTCGGCGACGATCTCGCCGATCAGCTCGCAGTGGTGGTCTTGGTACTTCTCGGAGAAGCTGCTCCAGCGGATGAAGCGCTCGAGGAAGTCTCGGGCTGTCGGGCAGCTGTCGGCGCCGTAGTCGTAGGTGCGCGAGGCGGGGGGCTGCGAAAAGGGATAGACGCCGTTGGCCGCCTTGTCCTGCAGGTACTTCAAGCCGGCCGGCATCAGGTAATAGCGGGCGGTCCCGACATTGGGGATGCCGGCCTCCAGCATCTCGGCGGCAAAGTCATCGGGGCTGCAGGCAAAGGCGCCGGGATCCAGGCTCATGCCCACCATCCAGCAGGAGTAAACGTCGAGGTAGTCGGGGATCGGCAGCGGCGTAATGCCGGGAACGGCCGCCAGCTTCCCGCTGAGGAGGCGGATCATGCGGTCGCGCTGCTCCACCTGCGGCCGGATGATCTCCAGCTGTGCCAGGGTGATCGCGGCGGTCGAGCTGGTCATGCGGTAGGCATAGCCGTTGTGGGTGTGGACCCGGCCGAAGGGGGGCACCATCTCGCCCCCGCGGGCCTGTCCGACGTAGCGGGCCGTCTCGGCCAGGGCGTCGTCGTCTGTGACCAGGCAGCCGCCGACGTCTGAGCCCATGGTCTTCTCGGCGTCGAAGGAGAAGGCGCCGGCGTCGGCTATGGTGCCGGCGAGCCGGCCCTTGTACTCGCCGAAGACGGACTGGCAGGCATCCTCGTAGACCAGCAGGCCGTGTTTCTTCGCCAGCCTGAGGATGGGATCCATGTCGCATATAATGCCGGTCATATGCACGGTGAGGATGGCGCGGGTTCGGGGTCCGATGAGAGGCCCGATGGTTGCCGCGCTCATGTCGACGGTACCCGGTTCGGTGTCGGGAAAGACCGGGATGAGGTTCTCGTTGATCAGTCCTTGAACGGTGCCGAAGTCAGTGACCGGACTGACGATGATCTCGTCACCGGGCTCGAAGTCGAAGGCGGCAGCGAGGACGGCGAGAGCCGGGGTGCAGCCGGGGGTGGCGATGCAGTGCTTGACCCCGAGCTCGGCGGCGAAGGCCTGCTCGAACCGGTCGACCATGTTGCTGGTGAGGCCGGAGTCGACGACTTCCTGGAGGTAGGTCATGGCGTTGGGACCAATCGTGCGGGGAAAGCTGGAGGGGATTTGGCCGGCGGCGGTGGTGATGGACCTGGCGCCGTAGGTAGCCAGCTGGCGGCTCATGTTTGTGTGACTCCTTTGTCTGACTGGGCGTCGAGAAAGGGTAAGTCCCCAGGGTCTACCAGGTAAGGAGGGAGGTCCGGCAGGGGATGTTGCCTCCGGTGCCTCCTGGAGCCAGGGGCGGGAGATCGCTCGACTCAGCCCCTGAGGAGGCCAAATCACCCGGTGCCCGAATCTAGTAAGAATGAGGGGCGGAGAAAATATGGACCCTGTTCGCTCCGGGGGTGAGATGACTTCCAGCGGCAGGGTCTTACTATCTTCGCAACCTAACGCTGGGGGTCTGGACAGCGGCGACGAATCGGCTGGAGGTTGCGGTGGCTATACGGGATGGCGGCTCGATTTTCCAGGCCGGGGTTCCCGGGCTAGATTCGAGTGTCACCCAGCGGGGAGTGGTCACATGATCGATTCGGATGCGCGTCCGCACTGAAACAGTGCCTGATACCAATTCTTCGGACGAGGCAATGAATCACGATACCAGCGCGGCAGAGACGTCCGGCAAGCCGGAATGGGGGGCTATGCTCAACTATGTGGCCGATCTCCACCGCCGGAGCATCCGGCCAGCGGTGGCTCCCTTTCCTCATCCGTGGGAGGAACTTGGGCCGGGGTACTGTTACGGCCCGGCTTTCGGTCACTGGGACATCGTACACGCCATCCTCGACGTGCTGCCGCTCGATGGGGGCCATGCGCGCCGCCAGATCGAAAACAACCTGGCGGGACAGCTGGATGACGGAATGGTTCCCGGACTCATCTATCTGCGCGACGGGAAAACGACCTGGAACACCGAGGTTGCGCATCCTCCCATCTGGCCCATCGCCGTACAGGACTACGTCGACGAGTATGGTCAGGAGATACTGCCCCTTGCATACCAGGCGCTCGTTCGGCAGATCTCCTGGTTCGAGGACAATCGCAAGGCAGTCGATGGTGGTTTCTTCTATCTCGACATCCACAGGCAGACCGGGGAAAGCGGCGTGGACGAAGGCATACGTTTCCTCGAAGCACAGCCGGGATCGTTTGCCTGCGTTGACGCCACATCCCACGTATTCGCCATGTACGCGCATGCCGGTCGATGGGCGCAGATGCTGGGCGAGGAAGCCGCTGGATTCTCGGAGAAGGCCGACGGTCTCAAGTTGTTCATTCAGGAGGAGCTGTTCGTTCAGGAGACCGACTTCTTTCACGACATCTGGGCTGTTCGCGATCCGGCGCTGCGGTGCCTTGGCTACGAGGGCTTCTGGCCTGTCGTCGTCGGCGCGGCGACACCGGAGCAGGCGCGCCGCGTGATTCACGGCAACTTGATGAAACCGACGAGGTTTTTCGGCGAGCACCCGATCAGGACGGTTGCTCTCGAGGATCCGCGGTTCGAGTTGCGGTGCTGGCGAGGTCCGGCGTGGAACAGCATGACGTACTGGGCGGCAAGGGGTTGTCTGAACTACGGGGCGAGTGAGGAGGCCGCCCTGCTTCTGGAGCGGGCCCTGGATGACTCCGCGGCACAATTCGAGCGGTCCGGAACCGTGTGGGAGTTCTATCATCCAGAGGCGGGCAACCCAGAGGATCTCGAGCGTAAGCCGAACACGGATTTCGACACGCCGTGCCGTGACTATCTGGGACACAATCCGCTGCTTGCCATGGCCCGACTCTACGAGGAAGCCAGGAGCGCAGAAGCCTGAACTAGCAGGGGGCTTGCGGCAAACCCCGGGAGCGCCCCGGATCCCCACCACCAGGAGTCCAAGCCATGAGCAGATCACACCGCTGGACCTGCGTCAGCTCGAACGTGCCCTGGCTACCGCGCGACGGGGCCCCTCTCGTCTCTTTTCAGGACAGGCTTTTCATCCTGGGCGGCTGGAACCAGTACGCGGGCAGCCGGCCAGATCTGGCCGGCGCGGGCGCCGGCACCTTCGCGTCGGAGGTGACCTCGGAGGTCTGGTGCTCGGAAGACGACGGCGTCAGCTGGTACCTGGCGACGACGGCGCCGTGGAGCGGCAGGCACATGCACGGGG
>CAYWBJ010000190.1:0-28753 GCA_964456165.1 uncultured Gemmatimonadaceae bacterium
TCCGAACTCGCTGGTATCAGTTCAGTTGGTGATGCGAGATATGACGGCCGAGTCGGTCGATGTGCAGACGGGCGAGATGGAAGAGGACGGGGTGACGCCGAAGATGTCGGAGGAGACCAGCCGGACGACGAAGCTGGTGGTTGGTGGCGAAACGCGGGTGGTGCAGGACCTGATGCTGCGGGCTGGCGGCAGCCGCTTCTTCGAGGACGGCGCCTCCGGCGATCTGAACGCGGGTCTGGGCTACAGCTGGAGCGAGAGCATGCGCTTCGACTACAGCTACCACATCCCGCTGGATCTGGTCGAGACCAACGGCGCCCATCGCTTCTCGCTCGGATTTCAGTTCTAGGTTAGCTGACGCAGGGCAAATTACAGATTCAGAGAAAAACGAAGGGGCTGTCGGTGTCGGCAGCCCCTTCCTCTATGTACTCTCTCGGCTGGTGACTGACTGGGCGGTTTACTCGATTACGTCCTCGTCGACGTCCGCGACCAGGGTGCCGCGATCCTCAGCGTCACAGATGGCACAGATGGTGCCCTTCTCGGTGAAGTCGAAGACGTGGCAGCGCAGCTTATGGTCGCGGGCTAGAATGACGGAGGTTTGGTCGACCACGGTAAGATTCTCCCGCAGGATCGTGCCGTAGCCCATCTGGCTGAAGCGGCGGGCGCCCGCGTCGGTTCGGGGATCTGCAGTGAAGATACCGCTGGTGCCGTTTTTGGCGAAGAGCAGGGCATCCGAGCGCGTCTCGATCGCCCGCTGTGCCGCGGTGTAGTCGGTGGTGACGTAGGGATTTCCTGTACCGGCGGCGAAAATGACGATGTAACCCTTTTCGAGATGGTGGATTGCCCGCAGCCGGATGAACGGCTCGGCGACATGATTGATGGGGATAGCGCTCATGACGCGCACCTCGGTGGTGCCGCCGGATTTCGACGTGAGCACGCCCCGTAGCATCAGGCTGTTGATCACCGTCCCCATCATTCCGATGTTGTCCGCCTCCGCCCGTTCGATCCCCCAATTCGTTCCGAGGTTGCCGCGGAAAATATTGCCGCCGCCTATAACGATCGAGACCTGGACCCCGGCTGCGTGCAGGTCCAGCACCTCCTGGGCGATATGTTCAAGGGCATCGGGTGAGAACCCGGTCTCCTGATCCCCGGAAACCGCCTGCCCGCTCAGTTTCAGAAGGACGCGTTGGTAGCGCATGTGTTCGTTGCTCCCGGTAAGTGCAGGATTCGCAGGGGGGTCAAAGCAGCGAGCTCTTTTTCAACTGGGCGGCATCGGGGTGCGCATCGACCAACCGGGCGACATCTTCGCAGAATTGATCTACCTGCTCGCCGGCTCGTCCCACCAGCGTTTCGCTGTCGCGGATCACGGACTCTATCTCATCCGCGCCGAGCGGCAGGCGTTGATCCGCGCTCAGACGATGCGCCAGGTCGTTGGCCTTGCCGCCCTGCTCCCGGAGCGCCAGCGCCGCAGCCACGGCGTGCTCCTTGATCGCCTCGTGCACCGCCTCCCGGCCGGCGCCTTGGCGTACCGATTCCATCAACAGGGTGGTCGTGGCCAGGAACGGCATGAAGCGATCGAGCTCGTTGCGCACTACGGCCGGATACACACCCATGTCGTCGATCACGTGCCAGGCCGTTTCCAGCATGCCGTCGATGGCGAAAAAACTTCCCGGCAAGGCCACTCGCCGCACGACCGAGCAGGAGACGTCACCCTCGTACCACTGATCGCCGGCGATGCTGGCCGCCATGCTCGAGAAGCCACCGAGGATGGCCTGAAAGCCGTTGATGCGCTCGCTGCTGCGGGTGTTCATCTTGTGCGGCATCGCCGAGGAGCCGACCTGCCCGGGCGTGAACCCTTCGGTGGCCTGTTCGGTGCCTGCCATCAGACGCACCGTGCGGGCCAGGTTGGCGACTCCGGCACCCAGTTGAACCAGGCAGGTGACAACCTCGAAGTCGAGACTGCGGGGATAGACTTGTCCTACCGCCCCTAGTTCCCGCTCGAATCCCAGGTGTTCCATGACCCTGCGCTGCAGGGTGCTCAGGGCCTCCGACGAGTCATCCAGGAGAGTCAACTGATCCAGGGCTGTCCCTACGGCCCCCTGGAGGCCGCGCAGCGGGTACGCCGACAACAGATCCTGGAGCCGACGCAAGCCGTGTAACATCTCGGCGCCGGACGTGGCAAGGCGCTTGCCCATGGTCGTCGGTTGCGCCGGCACGTTGTGGGTGCGGCCGACTACGACCAGGTCGCGCCACTCGGCTGCGCGGACGGCCAGCCGCCTCAGCAGGGCGATGTACTTGATCTGGATGTAGTGGAGGGACTCGTGGATCTGGAACTGCTCCACGTTGTCTGTCAGGTCGCGGCTCGTCAGTCCCTTGTGGATCTGCTCGTGGCCGGCCAGGTCGCAGAATTCCTCGATGCGGGCCTTGACGTCGTGCCGAAGTTTGGCCTCGCGCTGGCGTATCGATTCCAGATCGATCTTCCCGCAAACGCCCTCGTAGGCGGCGATCGCTTCGTCGGGGATTTCGATTCCTGCGTCCCGCTGCGCCTTCATCACCGCGATCCAGAACCTGCGCTCGAGCAGGATGCGCCCCCGCTCCGACCAGATCTCGACGATGCGCGGACTGGCGTAGCGGCTGGCGAGGACGTCGGGAATCTCGGTGTCGGCCATCAGCTCTTCTTGTAGTCAGGATTGACCAGGTTGGCAGGGTCGCCGCCCTCGAATACGTGCCGCACTTCCCAGGCCGTGAGCGCCTGGAGATCCTCGACAGCCTCCACCGAGTAGAACGCTGCGTGGGGACTGTGGAGGATCTGCTCCATCTGCAGCAATTGGTCGCCCACCGCGGGTGGCTCCTGCCGACGCACGTCGAGCGCGGCACCGGCGATCTCTCCTGCCTCTAGGGCCGCCAGCAACGCCTCCTCGTTCACTAAGCCACCCCGCGCGGTATTGATCAGGTATGCCGTCGGCTTCATCTGGCGAAACTGCTCTGTCCCCATGAGACCGTCGGTAGCTGCCGACAACGGCACGTGCAGACAGATGTAGTCGGCCGCGGCGAGGAGTTCATCCATCGGCATCAGGGTGGCGTCGGCTGCTGCGGCTTGCTCGGCGGTGACCACCGGGTCGGTGACGCAGATCTCCAGCCCGAAGGCCGCGGCTCGCTTGGCAACCTCGCGGCCGATGTGGCCGAAGCCGACCAGGCCCAGCTTCTTGCCCTTGAGTCGGTAGACGGGGCGTCCCTCGGACAGATCCCAGGTACCGCTGAGGGTGCGGCGGTTGAACAGTCCGATCTTGCGGGTGAGAGCGAGGATGAAGGCGAGCGTGTGCTCCGCCACCTCATCGACGCAGTAGGTCGGCACGTAGCCCACCGGCACACCGTTTTCAGTGGCGAACGGGATGTCGATGTTGTCGAGTCCGATGCCGTAGCGCGCGATTACCTTCAGATCCGGTAGGGCGGCGGCAATCACGTTTCTCGTGGTCTGTGCCCAGCAGGTCATGATGCCGGAACAGCCGGCGGCCAGGTCGACGAGAGTGGATTCCTCACCGTTGGGAGCAACCACCAGCTCGGCGTCGACGGCGGCGAGGATCTCGCGCTCGATGTCGAGGGGCGGCCACTGGTAGTCGGTGACCAGGATTTTGTGGGTCATTGCTACTCTCCGCTGAGTCGGGCTGCAAAGTGATAGGTGAGCACGCGCGACCGGAGAATATAGCGTATGGGTTTTGCAGCGAAAAGCTGGGGGAGCTTAGATCAGGCCCAATGCTATCCAGTAGAGGACGTTGAGCGGGCAGATGAAAATCAGGGACAGCAGGCTGATCACGAAGATCAGCAAGGACAGTTTTCCCACTGAAAGTCGGGCCTGGCTGATGGCCACCATGAATGGCGCTGACTGGTAGGGTAGGAACACCAGGGTTGTGGCCATCGCGACGCTGAGTGCCGTGGACAGCGGGTCCATACCACTGCTGACGCCGAACTCGAGCATACCGGGCATCATGACACCCGCAACTGCGGCAATGTCCATGAGGAAGTTGAGCGGCACCACCATCAGGGTTATCAGCAGGTGCCTCAGCGGCAGGCTGCAGCTCTCCAGATCCACCGCGGTGGCGAGCCGTTCCACGAACAGGACGTTGAACCCGGAGTGCTGGAGCGCGGTTCCCACTGAGAAGAGGGCGACGATGTAGAAAAGGAAAGGAAAGTTGATCTGGCGGAGTACGGCGACGCCGAGTGGGCCCCAGCTCGGCGCCATCAGAAGGCAGAGAAGGGCCAGCGAGATGTAGGTAGGAGCGACCCCGTGCACGACGTCGGTGGACCAGAGTGCGACGCCGGCAATAAGGACCAAGAGCACCCGTCGCTGCGGGGTGTCCAGAGATACTTTCGGAGCAGCTGACGCCGTCGGCCCACCCGCGAGGACGTGGGGGTCGAGATGGCGCGCGAACATGACCCAGATTACCCCCAGGCAAAGCAACGTGCGCAGGCAGCCTATGACCGGGAACATCCAGACCAGCCACTCGCTCCAGAACAACGTCGAGGAGGTAGCCACTTCGTACTGTCCGGCCGCCACCAGGTTGGGTACCGTGCCTGTGAGGATGCCAGACCCGCCGTAGTAGGTGCTGCAGAGCAGCGACAGCTGTACCGTCAGGTGCAGACGCCCGTCGTCGCGGTCTCCGATGCGCTCAACCACCGCCTGCCCGAACGGAATCAGCAGCAGCACCCGCACTACCCCCGCAGGTATCAGGAAGGCTGCTCCCAGCCCGATGAGATGAAGAGTGACGAGTAGACTAGCTCGGGACCTGCCCATGATTCGTATGGCCGCCTGTGCTAACCGGTCCCCGAGACCTGTTTCCGAGATAGCTAGGCTCAGCCCCATGCCGGCGAAGACCAGCCACACCGTCTTGCCGGCGAATGGCGCGAAGCTGTCGGCGAAGGAGAGCATGCCCGAGGCCGGCAGGAGCAGGAGAATGACCAGTGAGGTCATCTCGATGGGGATCGGCTCGGTCATCCACAGGAGGATGGCGCAGACCGCCAGTCCCAGCACCCGCTGCATGCCGGGATCCAATCCCTCGAAGGGAGCCCAGAACCCTAGTCCGAGGCTCAGCACTGCAAACGCGGTACCGATGTGGCGAGCCGTCATGGTTCGATCAGGAACAGGCTGAGCTCCGGGACGTACGTGATCACCAGGAGGACCACGAGCAGGATACCGAGGAAGGGCAGCGAGGCCCAATAGAGCCTGAGGATGGGCTTCTGGAAGCGAATGCTGGAAATGAAGAGGTTGAGCCCGACCGGGGGGGTGGAATAGCCGATTTCGAGGTTAGTGAGGAAGATGATGCCCAGATGGATCGGGTGCACGTCGTAACCCTGGGCGATAGGCAGGATCAGCGGCACGACGACGAGCAGGGCCGAGAACATGTCCACCATGCAGCCCACCGCGAGGAGGAAGATGTTCAGCAGAATCAGGAAGGCGAGGCGACTGGATACGTGTTCCTGGATAATCTCCAGCAGCTGGTTGGGAATCTCGGCGTCGATCAGGAAGTTCGTGTAGCCCATGGCCGCCGCCAGGATGGCGAAGATGCTTCCCACCAGCACCATCGTGTCCCGCATGATGCCGGGCAGCTGACGCAGGGATATCTCCCGGTGGATCACGACCTCCACAAGAAGTATGTAGATGGTGCTGAGGGCGGCTGCCTCGCTTACCGCGATGAAGCCGCCGAAAATTCCCACCAGGACCACCACCGGAAGCAGCAGCTCCCACGCGCTTTCCATGAGCGCCTGCAGCAGCTCTCCTGGGGCTCGGTGCTGGGTTGGCGAATCGGTGCGAGCGCCGGTGAACAGGCAATAGAGGGAAACGGTGCCCACCAGGATGATGCCCGGCACGATCCCGGCCACGAACAGCTGGTCGATCGGGGTGTCGGCGACGATGCCGTACATGATGAGGGGGATGCTGGGAGGAAAGAGCAGTCCGAGGCTGCCGGAGGTGGTGAGCAGGCCCAGGGAGAAGCCCTCGCGATATCCCTGCCTGATGAGTGCGGGATACAGCAGGCCACCCAAGGCCACGATGGTCATCCCCGAAGCGCCGGTGAAGGCGGTGAAGAGGGCGCAGACGATCGTGGCCATGATGGCCAGCCCCCCGGGAAGCCAGCCGAGCAGGGCCTGAGAGACACGGACCAGGCGATCGGCCGCTCGACTCTCCGCCAACAGGAAACCGGTGAAAGCGAAGAGCGGGATCGCCGTCAGGGTCGGAGTCTCGGCGAGCCGGTACATCTCGATGAAGACGACGGTCAGGTCGATGTCGGTTCGATGGAAACTGATCAGGGCCAGCGCCGCGATGACGGTGAACAGCGGCGTGCCGGCGATGGCCAGGAGGTAGACGGGAAAAGAGATCACGACGCGCCGTCGCCGCCGAGGAGCTGACGTATCCGGGAGATGCCACGCCTGAGGAAACGAACGGCCATGACGCCGAACGCCAGTGGAAAGATCAGCTGCAATGTCCAGGTGGGGACATCCCAAAACGACGCCGTTCCGTAGCTCCGCTCGTTGGCCACGAACTGGATTGCTAGCCATACCAGGAGAGCGCAGACTCCGGCCGCGAACAGGCTGCCCGCTGCCTCCATGGCGCCTGACCACCTGGGAGGTGACAGGCGCAGTAGAGCGTCGATGCGTATGTGCTTGTCGAGACGGCAGGCGACCATGGCGCCGAGAAACCCGGTCCAGAGCACTAGGTGCCGGATCAGGGGGTCAGCCCATGGCAGGGTTACCAAGAACAGAGCCCTCAGCAGGATTTGGGAGGCAGTGAGAAGTACCAGGACGCCCATCAGAGCCGCCAGGAGGCCTTCTTCTAACCTGTGGAGCCTCATCTCATCAAGGCTGCGGCGCCGCGTGGCGAGCTCGATAGGCAGCTAGGTGCATCTTCACCAGCTCGTAAGCTTCGGTGGAGATCGTGCTGCCAACAAGCTCGGGAATCGACTCTTCCACCAGCTCCTGGAAAATGCGAACCTGTGAGGAATCCGGACTCACGATCTCCAATCCCTCGTTGGTGAGGACTTTAAAAGCTTCGTCGTTGTCGGCACGGCTCTGTCGGATCTGCGCCTGCATGTGGTGCCGACAGACGTCGCGGAGGATCTTCTGATGCTCGGGGGGCAGGAGGGAGAAACGCTTTTTCGCGATCAGCAAGGCACCAAGGGTGTAGTTGATCGGGAGTTCGGCGAGGTACTTGGCGCGTGTGAACCACTGCAGGACGATCGCCGCCGCAGGAGGCGAGTACACCACCTCTATGAGATTGGTCTGCAGGCCCAGAAGCACGTCCGGGATTATCAGTGGCACCGAGGAGACGTTCGCCTTGCGGAACAGCACTTCGGTGATCGGTTCGCCCTCGAGGCGCCAGACCTTCATCCGGCGGATATCGTACAGCCCGCGAACCGGACGCTTCGACAGAATGTGCACGAAGCCGATGTCGGCCCATCCCAGCAGGATGAAGCCGGCGTCGTCATAGGCCGACTCGTAGTAAGGGTAGGTCTTGTCGAGGACATAGTCGATTTCCCCGTAGTCTGAGAACAGGAAGGGGAGCTCGAGGGCGAGCAGGTCCGGAACGATCTGCGAGGTTCCCAGGCCGCCGAAGGCTCCGGCGTGCAGCTGCCCGACGCCGATCTTCCGCAGCATCGTCTTCTCGTCTCCCTGGACCCCGCCGGTGTAGATCTTGAAGCCGACATGGTCGTCAGTCTGCTCGCGGACATCCGCGTCGATCGCCCGGAGCACCTTGGTCCAGTTGCTGCCCTCGGGGGCCAGGGTGGCGAGCTTGATCGTAGACGCGGCCCCGGCGGCGACTGGCAGCATCAGCGCTGTGATCAGCAGCTCAGAAATACGCATCCACGTCCTTTAGGAGTTGGCGAGCCATGATTTTCGCGGTGGCGTTCTGGAGCCTGAATTCGCCCTCGCCTAGAGGCTGCTCGAGGGTGTGGTGCAAGAGGGTTTCGTAGAGCTCGCGGTCGAACGTCTGCCGCGCGTAGAAAGGGGCCTTCTGAACGGGGACCATGAGAGACTGGCCCTCGCTGATCGCCGCGGCGGCATCGAAATGCTCGAGTGCCTTGTCCGGTTGTCCCCCGAGTAGGGGCGGGCGGGCGGCGTGGTACATCCCAAGGAATAGGTGCGGACTGCCGGCGAAATAGGTTTCGTCCTCCTTCAGCACCCACTCCATCAGGTAAATCACCTTGGGCAGTTCCGCCAACGCGGCCATCGATCCGGTATTGACGCTTATCCAGGCGCCCCAGGCACTCGCCGCCCAGAAGACAGCGGGAAGATCGTTCGACCCGAGCTTGCCGCCGATCTGCTCGAATTCCACGTAGGGTGCGTCGATCAGGCCACCGACCTCGTTATCGGTGGCCAGGGCACGCAACCCGAAACTCCGGGCCCGGGCGTAGAGGCTTTGTGCCCGTTTTGGGGCGTCACCTTCGACTATCGAGGCGCAGGTCGCATATAGCTGGGCGGCGGTGGTCAGCAGCTCCAAGTCGTTTGGATTGCTCTCCAGCAGCCCCTCAACCAGCAGCAGGTAAGTCGGCAGGGCCTGGGCGACCAAAGCCACGTCGTCCTGCTTAGCTGTGGCTTTGGCGACGTCCTCGATGAAGGAGCTGACTGCTGCCTTCTTGAGCCGGGCGGCGCAGCCGTTGAGGGCGATCAATAGGGCAAGGAAGAGGCAGGAAAGGAGCGGCAAATGGCGAAGCCGGCGTCGTACCTGGGACATGGGTGAAGGAGAACCGTAGGCGGTGGGTGAAGCCAGAAATATCCCGTGGTTGACTTATGGCGTCAAGCCTGGATTTCCGATCGCCGCCATCCCTGTGTTCGACGCGCCCTTGCCTATTCGGTGCCGGCGCCTACGGCGTGCAGGCAGGGCCAGGGATCGCTTCCCGTGCAGGTGCGGAGCAGGTCGAGCAGCCTGCCCAGGCGGCGGCCGGCGGCGGCATACGCAGCTTCAAAGTCGCCGAGGTCGCGGTTGTAGCGCCGGTAGGACATCAGCCGGGCGTTGTTCACCTCCCACTCGAGAAGGCCATCGAAGCGCATTACCGCGAACTCGGCGCGCAGCAATCGATAGCGATCCTTCGCTCGGGAAAAGAGGATTTCCCGCTGGCGCAACACTACCGATCGCGGCAGGTCCAGGCCGTATAGGCTGTCGAGCTCGGTGACGACGCCGTTCATGAAAGCGCGAAACCTGGCCCGGTCGGCTCGTTTTGCCCGGGCCTGCGCAATCAGGGGTGTGTCTTCGCCAAACTGTTCCCGCAGGAATTGCTCGGACGAAGTCTGACCGACGAAAGTTGCGAGACTCTCGTTGAATTCGGCTTGACCGCTGATGAAGAGGGTCGTGTGGGTCAGTTCGTGCAGCAGGAGCTCGGCCAGCTGGTCCGGGCTGTATTCGAGCATCGGGCTCAGCAGCGGGTCGGAGAAATAGCCCAGGGTGCTGTAGGCGGTCAGCGGTCGCAGGAGAACGTCGAAGCCGGCTGTGTCCAGCTCCTGGCGCTCGGCCTCGGCGCGCTCGCGGTCGAAGAATCCTTTGTAGGGCAGGGAGCCGACGATTGGGAAGGACCAGCGGTACGGCTCGAACCGATCGGGGGGACAGGCGCTCACGTTCCATCCGATCGGTTCGCCACCGGTGTCGTAAAGGCAGTTGTAGTTGGAACCGGTGTCCAGGCCCTCCCGGGCGGCGAAGGTGCGGATCGCCTGGACGAGTCGGAGTTGTTCACTCCGCTCCGGATCGGTGGCGCTGTAGCCGTCCGTCTCCAGAGCCGGCAGGGGTTGGCAGTCTAGGATAAGCGCCGTCTGCCCCCTTGCCAGGTGCGCGTAGTAAGCCAGCTCACAGGAGCAGCACCATAACACCAGCAGCAGGAGCATCCACCGGCTGTAGCCCCGATTCTCGCGCCCGCGCCCGACTGACTGCAAGGCAGCGTCAGTGGTTGTTCGCCTGCGCCTCTCGGGTCGTGCCCTGGTGGAGCGCTTCGTTCACTTCTTGAAGGCGGCTGTTGAGCGTCCTCGTGATCGCGTTGGCCTCCTCCAGTTTCTTCTCGGCCCGCTCGAGGTGGTTACTCGGAGTCGCTGTGACCTCGGTCTCCCGACCCGCCACGGTGAGCTCGTAACCCTCGAGGCGTAACAGCATCATCTTCTCGATGTCGCGATGGAGCGGCGCGAGCAGGGGCGGTGGCTCGATGCTTTCGAAAGCCTCCACCGATTGCTGCAGAGAGACGACGGCGTCGCTTTCGCGTATGAAGCGCGCTAGGTTCTCGATGGTAGCAATATTCGCCGAGCCGACGACTTCGTACATCTGGCGATGCAACTCGCTTACCTGGCGTATGTGCGGGTCGATGGCGACCAGATAGGTCTCGACATCTCCGCGCGACCCGAAAGCCGTGTCCGCCTCCGCGGCGGGCTGTTGCTCGGCCGGTAGTGGCGGTGGCTCCTGCTGGGAACCGCAGGCGGCAAGGGCCATGGCCATCAGGAACGGGGCAGCGATAGAGCGTGACATAAAATTACCTCATTGTTGGGACCGATGCGGGGGCGAGCGTACCGCAGAACTACTGTGGGGTAGATCGGAGAGGGAAGGGAAAGAGCCGGCGACCGACGTCAGCTATACCAGCTTCTCGCCGTCGTAGATGACGTTGCCGCTCTTGTCGAGCACCTGGCCGTCGTCGGTGAAGTCGTACTTCATCGCCTGTCCGAGACTCAGGTGTTTCTTCACTTCATTAATGTCCTTGTACTTCTCGATCAGCTTTTCGATGGGGCCCTCGAATCCCGAGGGATTCCAGTTGGGGCGGTCCTTGTCGCGCGCAGCCCGTTCTTCGGACGTCATGATGGGCAGGCGGTCGGCGGCGGGGGTGAAGCGCCCGGCCATCGCCTGTTGGCGCCGATACTTCTCGTGCCGCTTTTCCGACTCGGTCAGCATCTCTTCGGGAATGTCCTCGAGCGCCTCGCCCGCGGCACCTGACCCACTGGGAGAGGAGGGCTGGGTGCGCCTGGTCTGCTCGTCGACGTCGCGCCGCAGGCGCTGCTCGCGCTCATTATCTACGCTGGGATCGGTGCCGATGCGCCGAAGTACGGATCGAGCTGCCTTGTTCATTGGGGTTCTGCCTTCCGGGCGATGGTCTGCGAAATGGAAACCTGACCTCAGCTCACCAAATATAGATCGGGCCCGCCATTTGGCAAATTGAAATTCCATTAGTTATCTTAAGGCGAATTAAGGCGAAATGCCCCTACTCGGGCTGCGCGCAGTCGGCGACAAATGGCTGAAGAAGACGGTAAACCCGACCAGAAAAAAATTTCGCGCGAACAGCGGCTCGAGCGCATTCGCAAATTGTTGGCGGAGCGCGGCGAGGATGCTGGGAAGATCGTCAAGACCTGGCTGGCCAAGGGTGCGGGAACAGGGGGGGGACGCCGGTAGGGCCACACCAGTCTGGAGCCCACCCGGACGGACAATCGGAGAAAAGATGAAGTTCTTATCGCAGTTCCTCGAGAAGTTCCTCTCAAACGACATCGGTATTGACCTAGGTACGGCCAATACGCTCATATACGTCAAGGGCAGCGGCATCGTCTTGAACGAACCCTCCATCGTCGCTCGCCACATCGTCACCAAGAAGCCGATCGCCGTGGGCATCGAGGCCAAGGAGATGATGGGGCGTACCAACGCCGACCTCGAGACCATCCGACCGCTCAAGGATGGCGTTATCGCAGATTTCGAGGTGACGGAGGAGATGATCCGCTACTTCATCCGCAAGGTCCAGCGCAACAAGCTGTTCGTGCGCCCCCGCGTCGTGGTGTCGGTCCCCTCCGGAAGCACGGAAGTGGAGAAGCGCGCTGTGCGCGATTCGTGCGAGCATGTCGGTGCCCGAGACGTTCACCTGGTGAGTGAGCCGATGGCAGCGGCTATCGGCATGGGCATGCCGGTCGAACAGGCGGTCGGCTCGATGGTCATCGACATCGGTGGGGGTACGACCGAGATCGCCGTGATCTCTCTGTCTGGCGTCGTGACCCAGGAGTCCGTCCGGGTTGCCGGGGACGTGATGGACATGATGATCATCGACTGGATGCGGCAGAAGTACAATATGCTGATCGGCGGTCCCAACGCGGAAATGCTGAAGCACGAGATCGGTTCTGCCATGCCCCTAGATCCGGAGATAGAATCGGAGGTGCGCGGACGGGACCTGGTCGACGGAATTCCCAAGACCCTCACCGTGGATTCCAGCGAGATCCGCGAGGCACTCTCCGACTCGATCGATCAGATCGTGGCCGGCGTCCGCCGCGCTCTGGAGCGCACGCCCCCGGAACTAGCTGCCGACATCCTGGATCGGGGTATGGTTCTCTGCGGCGGTGGCAGCAAGCTGAAGGGATTGCCGGAGCGGTTGATCGAGGGAACATCGATGCCGACCTACGTCGACGACGAAGACCCGCTGGCTGCCGTGGTCCGGGGAAATCAGAAGATCCTGGAAGACTTCGAGCGCTACAAGAAGGTCCTTTACTGAACTTCGACATCCCGCCATGCCATCACATCGGGATCTAGTTGCGATCGCTCTGGCGGCCGTGATTTCTTTGACGTTGATGGGCATCCCCGCTCACTTGAGCGCCGCGGTCTCAGCCAGCAGTCGAACGACCCTGCTCACTGCCGGTCAGTGGCTATTCTCGAGCCTGATCAGCTCCTCCCGCAACACTGAGCGCCATCAGTTCCTCCTGGGGCGCAACGTCGAACTTTCGCTGGAGAATATGCGCCTGCGCGAGGCGCGCCAGGAGAACGACCGATTGCGGCGGGCGCTTGCCTTCAGCCAGACCAACGTCCGGGATCGTTTGATTGCCGCCAAGGTGATCGGCCGCGATGCCGGCCTGATTCCCAGCACGGTTACGATCGATGCCGGGAGCGACCGTGGTGTGGCTCTGTACGATGTGATCATCACCGTCGAGGGGATACTACTGGGACACGTGATCCAGGCCGACGAACGCGCGGCGATCGTCCAGCTCATCACGCGTTCGCGGGTGAGTGCGCTAATCCAGGAACGCAGGGTAAGGGCAATGGTCTCCTGGGTTCAGGGCAAGCGTTTCCGGCTGGACTACGTCGAGTCCAATCCGGCAAACAACGCCATCCGCGTTGGTGATCGGGTCGTATCATCCGGTTTGGGCGGGCGGTTCCCGAAAGGGATACTGATCGGGGAGATCAGCGAGGTTTCGGACAACGAAAGAGATGCATTATTCAAGGCTGTGTTCCTAGAATCCGCGGTGGATTTCAATGGCGTCGAGGAGGTTTTCGCGCTTAAAGAGGACGAGCTGGAGCGTCCTAAGTAATCGTAGTAACATAATGTCTCAGTGAGGGTTCCCGCGTTCGAAACCGCTCTTGACAAGGCCTTGGTCAGTGCCTATCGTTTAGGGTCCTTGAGTTGTTGGGGGATGTTGGAAGGTTGCAAGACCGTCTCTGATCTAACCGGGAGGGCCAGCCTTGACTAAGGCTGATATCGTTCGTCAGATCGCACAGGAAACCGGCCTGACTAAGACCGACGTGGCGGCCGTAGTCGACGGTTTCATCGAATCGGTGATCGAGTCGCTCCAGCAAGGCGACCACATCGAGATCCGGGGATTCGGCACGTTCAAGTCGGTGACGCGCGCGCCACGAACTGGTCGTAACCCACGTACTGGGTCGGAGGTAAAGATATCGAGCCGTCGCGCTCCGGTGTTCAAGCCCTCCAAAGAACTGCGGGCCCGCGTTGAACAGGACAATAACAAAGAAGGAGGAAAGGATGCCGTGGGGCAGGAAGAGAAAGCGGCATAAGATCGCAACGCACAAGCGGAAGAAGCGGCTTAGAAAGAACCGGCACAAGAAGCGCGTGATCTAGCAAACGTCGGCGGCAGATGCCGTGGGCGGATCGGCTGTGTGGCCTATTAGCTCAGTTGGATAGAGCGCTAGTCTCCGGAACTAGAGGTCGCAGGTTCGAATCCTGCATAGGTCACCATTGAATAGTTCGCTGTTGGGTCGGGGTGTGGCACAGCCCGGAAGCGCACCTCCTTGGGGTGGAGGGGGTCGCAGGTTCAAATCCTGTCACCCCGCCCATCGTTTCTTGGTCAATGGGCCACCAGTAGGCCACTGGTGGCCCATTGTTTCTTCTGTCGTGCTTGTTCGGGGTGTAGCGCAGTCCGGTTAGCGCACCTGCTTCGGGAGCAGGGGGTCGGCGGTTCGAATCAGCCCACCCCGACCATCGTTAAGTCCCTGTGAGGCAACGCCTTGCGGGGACTTTGTGGTTTGGCTGTCCAGGCTCAAAAACTGCACATGTTCACGGTTTGTTCACGGAGCGGCGAGATTTCACCGGCTTTGGCGTGGATCTGGTCCAGGTCCCGGTGTTGAAAGGATGGCTGGTGTTGCTGGCTGTCACCTATCCAGTTGAGGGAGTTCATTTAGTATTGGTCTTCGATCCGCGAGACAGGGCAGTCGGGATACTTGAAACCGAGAAGTGAACTACCGACCAGGGAAGATGCCGGCGAGGTCCGGCCGGTGCGCACCCTTATCCTGGGCAGCATCATGTGTGCCATTCCCTCCCTCTTCGGCCCCTACAACATCGTCGTCCGCAACGGCTCGTACCTGACGATCGACTTCAGTACGGCCGCCGCCGTCGTATTGATGTTCGCGGCCTGCCTGATCGTCAACGGCATGCTGCGTCGCCTGGTGCCCTCCCAGGCCTTTCTCTCAGGCGAGCTCTACATCGGCTACGTCATGGCGGCGATCGGCTGCTCCATCTGCACGATGGGCCTGACCCTGTACCTGATCCCGCTCCTGCCGGCTGTTACCTACCTGGCATCGGCCGAAAACCAATGGGCGATCACGGTCATTCCCCACGTGCCTCAATGGCTGATTCCCACCGATCCGGAGGCGATTCGCGCCTTCTACGAAGGGATTCCCAAGGACGTGGAGATCCCCTGGGGCGCGTGGCTGCGTCCGCTGCTGGGCTGGTTCCCGGTGCTGTTCGGCCTCTACCTTCTGATGATCGCGCTCGCGGCGCTGTTCCGCACCCAGTGGGCCGAGAGCGAGCGTCTGCCCTACCCGCTGGCTCAGCTGCCGTTGGTGATGGGCCAGCAGGAGCCGGGGCGGGCGATCAACAGCTTCTTCCGCAACCCGATTACCTGGGCCGGTGCGGCGATCCCGATCGTCTGCACCTCACTTACCGGGCTGCACGGCTACTGGGAGTTCATCCCGAAGGTCGAGCTCTTCGCCAGCATACCGATCCTGCGCGGCGCGGAGTACATCGGCATATGGGTCTCCTTCCCCCTGGTCGGCTTCGCCTACCTGGTCAACGCCGATGTCGCCTTCAGCCTGTGGGT
This sequence comes from uncultured Gemmatimonadaceae bacterium, assembly GCA_964456165.1. Lineage (GTDB taxonomy): Bacteria > Latescibacterota > UBA2968 > UBA8231 > UBA8231 > CAYWBJ01. Next base: position 15,316 of record CAYWBJ010000190.1, read on the forward strand.
CTTTCACCTGCTCGGCCTGATCGTAAAGGGCTACTTCTCGATGCTCGGCGTCACCCGCGGCATCTACCTGGACATCTACGCCCAGACGGACGGCGGGCCGATCATGGCATTCGTGCAGTTTGGAGCGCTGGCCGCCCTGGTGGGCAACACCATGTGGATCGCCCGGAGCCAGCTGCGGCTGCACCTGGCTCGAGCCTGGGGCCGCAGACGTCCGCCGGATGGAGAGGATGGGGGATCGCGGGCCATCGTCGTGCAGCTCGTCCTGGGCGCCGGGTTGATGACCGGCTGGTTCATCGCTGTGGGTGTTCCCTGGTGGGCGGCGGCGACGTTGGTGGCGGTGGCGGCTGGCACTTTTCTCGGGATCACGCGCATTCTGTGTGAGTCGGGGTTTGCGGCGACGCGGGCGCAGCTGATCACCGGCACCGTGGTCCGCACGTTGTACGGCACCCGCGTCCTGGGGGTGTCGGGCACCATGGCCACCCTGGGACTGTCGCAGGTGTGGATGCGCGACGTGCGCACATTCGTGATGGCGGCGGTCGCCAACGGCTTCAAGCTCACTGAGTCCGTGCGCCGCCAGGGGGTGGTGATGACGGGCATGATCCTGGCTGTCGGCCTCGCCCTCGTGTTGTCGATGTGGGCGACGATCTATACGGCCTACCAGACCGGGGCCAACAACGCCGACGGCTGGTTCTTCGGAGGGGGACCGCGGTACACGATCGACTTTGCCGCCCACTACATCACCAACCCGGTCGGTGTCGACGCCGGCGGCATGGGACTCATCGTCCTGGGCGCGGCGCTGATGGGCGGGCGCTACTGGCTGCGAACCCACTTCCTCGGCTTCCCCCTGCACCCGGTGGGTCTGGCGCTCTCTCAGGTATCGATGACCCGACACATGTGGTTCAGCGTCTTCCTCGCCTGGCTGATCAAAGTTGTCGCGCTCCGTTACGGAGGGCCCCACGTGCTGGGCCGGATCCGACCGTTCTTCCTGGGGCTGATCCTGGGCCAGTTCACCTCCGTGGCCGTGTGGCACTTCATCCACTTCCTCACCGACGTCACCGGGCAACGCCTCTACTCGCTCTAGGCGGCCTGGACAGGCACCCGTGATGACGCGTCCGATCATGCAGTCACTCCCGGCAGGGGCGGCGCGCAGAGTCGTCGATCGGGCGCTACATCGTCGGAGATGCGCCTTCGCCGGCCTCGTCGTGCTTCTGCTCGGCGGATCGGCGGCGGAAGGCGAAAGCGCGACGCGGGTCGTTACAGGGGAAGTCGCGGTCGCCTGGGAATTCGAGCGCGACGGCGACGCCGAGGGCTGGCTTCTCGGTGCCCACGTGAGCGATCTCAGGGTCGCCGACGGCACGCTGCGGGCGATCGTCAGGGGGGATCAGGCGCGCTTCATCCCTCCCGCAATCGCGCCATTCGCGGCGGCAGACTTCGGTACCATCATACTGCGGGCGCGAGCGTTTCGCAGCAGCACGATCCTGCTGAGCTGGGAGAGTGATGCCAGTCCTCTCGGCTTCTTCACCTTCGACATCGTAGGGGACGGCCGCTTCCACGAGTACGAGATTCCCGTGCACACGGGTCCCGGCTGGCAGGGGGGAATCGAAGGGCTCAAGCACATCACGTTCATGTCCAGCCTCGCCGGCAGCGCGATCGAGCTCGATTACATCCGCGTCCTCCGGTTCGGGCCGCGCCTTGGCGTGGAGAAGCTGCGGGCTCTGCGCATCGTGCCCAGGGCCGAAGAGCGGATCCCTATACGGCTGATCGTCACCAACAGCGGTGACCACGTCGGCAAGGGTGAGGCGAGGGTGCGGCTGCCGCCCGGAATCACGCTGATCGAGGGAGAGGAGATCGCCCGCCTCGGCCCGATTGAGGTGGCGACCGTCGACACGTTGAGCTGGACGGTTGTCGCGGACCGGGCCGGCCGCTTCGACATCGGCGTCGAGACTCTGGTGGCGGGAGCGATCTCCGCCGCCGCGGTCCTGCAGCTCGACGTCGTCGAGGAGCGCTGGGAGCAGGAGGAGTTCCTCCTGAGCGCCTGGTCGCCACCGGCAGCATGGAGCGAGGAAGGGACAAACAGTCTCAGTTACTATGGTGCGGCCAACTTCGAGACCGTGCTCTGGGTGCCGCCGGTAGCGTCCCTGGTCGACAACATCGCCCTGGCGGGGATGAAATGCCTGGTGGACGTGCGCACGATCGTGCAGGACTGGGACCTCTATCTGCGGGCGCACAACAACCAGCCCCCGCCGCCGCTCGAGGCCGAACATTTCGCCGAACTGGACGAGATCATCGACACATTCCTGGGCAACCCGACCGTCATCGGCTACAAGATCATCGACGAGCCCAACCACCACGCCTTCGAGAACCTGCGGCGGGTCGTAGCCCACATCAGGCGCCGCGACCCGACCCGGCTGTGTTTCGTGAACCAGCACCCCAGCTCGGCCGGCACCGCCTGGTTCGGACCGCGCAACTACCGCGAGCTGCTCGAGCATCACCTGGAGACGCTCCAGCTCGAGCTGCTCAGCTACGATCGCTACACCTTCTTCCGCAACGGTGACGGCCCGGACTTCTTCCAGGACCTGGCTATCGTGCGGCGGGTCGCCCTCGACTACGGCGTGCCTTTCGCCAACATCGTGCAGGCGGTGGGAGACGAGTTCGACAAGGGCTTGAACTGGCGCATCCCCCACGAGGCGGAGCACCGCTGGCTGGCGTACAACTCCCTGGCCTACGGCGCCCGAGCCCTGGTCTGGTTTCACTGGAATCACTCATGGGGTCTGACCGCCTCGGCCGAGCGCGACCGCCTCTTCGATTCGATCCGGGACACCAACGCCGAGATCAACGCGCTCGCACCCTACATGATGACCTTGCGCTCTGTCGGCGCGTATCATGTGGGCGAGATTCCGCGTGGCGCAGCGCAGCTGCCCGACACGGCCTACGTGCAGGTGATCGAGCCGCCGGCAGACATGGTGGTGGGATTGCTCGCCGACGATGCCGACAACGACTTCTTCATGATCGTGAATGACTACGAAAAGGCGGTCTCGGCGCGGATCGAGATCGACCGCGTCATCGAGCAGCTGCTGACACTCGACGTGAGGTCGCAGAGGGTGGTGCCGGTGGAGTACGGGGAAACGGCCGCCGGCGCGGAGTTCACCGCCGAGCTGCGTCCCGGGGCGGGCCGGCTCTACTTCTTCATGCCGCATCCGACGCACGTGGCCTCCTACCAGGAGACCAGGCCGGATCGCTCAGCCCTGCGGCAGAATTACCCCAACCCGTTCAACCCGGAGACGGTTATCACCTACGATCTCGCCGATCCGGGGCCGGTGCGGTTGACGGTCTACGACGCTCTGGGGCAGCGGGTGGAGGTCGTCGTCGATGGGGTGCAACCGGTGGGGAGGCACATGGTGCGGTGGTCGGGCGAGGGGGTGGCGAGTGGGGTGTACTTCTACGTGCTGGAGGCGGGGGGCAAGACCCTGCGGCGCAAGATGGCGCTGTTGAAGTGAGCGGTGTGCTTCCTGATGGCTCGAGCTGAGCCAAACGGCCGGTTGCCGAGGTGGGCGATTGCATCGTGTTCACCGAAGCGCTGATTCATTCGACCGTGCCGTGGCGACTCCAAACCCGGCGCCGCACGCTGTTCTACAAACTCTCGCCGCGCGGGCGGGTCGAACAGTAATAAAAGGTACTACAACGTGGAGGACTACGAGCAGTATCCGGACCTGACGGACCGGCAACGAGCGATCCTGGCTCCGCCCGATGAAGCTGCCACTCTCTCTGCCGGCGGCGTCGCGAATTGCCCACTACCCGAGCATGGCGCTCTCTTCGTCGATCATGTCGAGCAGATAGCCCGGAGCGTGTGCCTGATGGTAGCCGGCGGCAAGTGCCTGAAACCCTGGGCTGTACTTGTAAATCAGCGTGCGGCGCTGGTGTGCCCCCTGCCACGCCAGCGTCCCGTGGGTCAATGCCTCGGTGAAGACAATCGCGTCGCCGGCCTGGGTATGTACTTCTTTGACATACTCGCGCTGGGTTTCCTAGGACGAGAGCTTCTCGGACAGCGGGAAATTAGCCTTGTGCGAACCCGAGATGAGCGCCAGGCCGCCGGCCCCCGGCCCTTCGTCGGCCAACTGGAATTCAACCACGGTCAAGCCGCAGAACATCTTGCCGTATTTGACCGTCGCATCAGCATGGCTTCCTCTCACCCTGCCCCTGCTGCTCCCTGTAGTGCCCCAGAACGGACCTGAGCTTCTGCAACGCCTCGGTCTGCTCCTTGGTCTTGGGCTCGATCCGAGTTGTCTCGATGTCATCCTCTTCGACATCGTAGAACCGACCGTCGGAGTACAGCTTGTAGCTCTTGTCCTGAGCCCATTCTTCTAGCTCGAAGCCCTCCTTTCCCCAACCGGGAAGCGGATTATGCCATTGATAGATCCATTCTCTCGGTGATCCCTCGTCACCGACCAGTTGCGGCCGGAAAGAGCATCCGTCGCAGGGAACGTCTCCTGGATGGGCCACACCAGCCACCTCCAGCATCGTCGGCAGGAAATCGCTGCAGTCGATCAGATCATCGCATACCGTCCCTGCCGCTCGACCGCCCCACTGGGCGATGAACGGAACTCGGGTACCCGCGTCGATCGAATGGCCCTTGCCGCCCTGGAATGCTCGGTCCCCCAGCAGGGAGGTCACCTCCCTCGGCGAGCCGTTGTCACCGATGAACATCACGAGGGTATCCTCCTGAAGACCCAATGCCTCCAGACCGTCGAGGATGGTGCCGATCAGTTTGTCCATGTATTCGACCATGTCCCCGAAGTTGGAGCCATCGGCCCTGTGTCGGTCGACCGCCCATCCCGCGCTGTCAGGCGTGGGCATGAATGGAGCGTGGGTCAGTGCCATGGGATAATAGATGAAGAACGGCTCGTCCTTGTGGCGCTCCGCGAAATCCAACAGGTACCCCGTGAAGAGGTCGGGGCCGTACAGTCCTGCCGCGTCCTCGAGCGGCTCGCCGTTGTCCATGATCACGGGGTCGGCATAGCGTGAGCCCTTGTCCTCGGTGTGCCCGCAATGCCACAGGAAATACTCGTCGAAGCCGGCGTCCTCAGGCCGCTTTCCCTTGGCGCGCCACTCGGGCTCGAAGTCGGTCGGGTTGTAGCTCCACAGCTGCCACTTGCCGGTGATACAGGTCTTGTAGCCTGCATCCTGCATGTAGTGGCCGAACGTCTTCTCATCCGGATCCATGACGCCGAAGGCCCGCCAGTTCCTGAAGTTGTACATTCCTGTCATGAGGGCCATGCGGGTAGGCGTGCACAGCGGCAGAGCGTAGGCGTGGGTGAACCGCACACCACGCGTCGCCATCTCGTCCAGGCGGGGCGTATTGTAGGACCTGCCACCGTAACTGCCAAGGCATTCGTAACCAAGGTCATCCGCAAGAATCAGGATGACATTCTGCTGTCGGTCTTCAGACATGGTGCACTGGTTCCTACGACGGGCCGTAAGGGGTTATTTTCATCGGGGGGTGTAGGAAGAAAATACAGGGATATCGATACTTCGGTAAAGAGGGTCGCGGAACGTTCCTGACGGGGTGGAGGCAGGCAAGTTTCAGCGGGCCAGACCGTGGCCGCTGATCGGGGTTTGTCCATTGGTGGAATGGGGTTGCCTGGACGTCTGACTCTTGCGCGACAGGCAGGAATAGCCAATAAGTCTCTTGTTTTCTGGGAGAAAAACTGGTCGGTTCAAATCCGATAACCCCGAACATGGATAAGCCATATGGCCGCCACGCCTCCACCGGGTAGCATCGGCGTACGTGAAGCACAGATCACCGATCTGGAGCACGGCGTCGTGTTCTACAACGCCGGGATGTACTCGGCCCATGTCAATCGCGGCGGCATCTGGAATTTTGACGATGGCGAGATCGCCGTCGCCCACCTGGTCAATACCGACTGCCCTTACGACCACAAAAAATGGGTCTCCCATGGCTACTCCATGGCCAGCGCCGGAGTGTTCCTGCACCGCTCCTTCGACGAGGGCCGGACCTGGCTGGCGGACGAGAGCAAGAAGTGGATCTGGCACAACGACCGCTCTACCGACGAAATCCTCGACTGGCTCGAACCCAGGAACCGGCTTCAGCGCCAACTGATCCCATCCGGTCCGGATTCGATTATGCACTTTTCCTATTCGCACTACATGCCGGAACGGGTGGCGCGCCCCTGGAAGGGATTCTGCCTGCGCAGTCCCGACCGGGGCCGTACCTGGGAGAAATTACCCTCGCTGATTCCCGGGACGCGGGGAGGTAACGGCATTCTGGTCGCGAACCTCGGTCACGTCCAGTTCGACAACGGAGTCCTTGGGATCGTCGCCAATTCGTATGACGCTGACGGTCGCAACCGCGCTAATTTCTACACCAGCCACGACAACGGCCTGACCTGGGAGTACCTGAGCACCATCGTGGCGGCGAAACCGATGGCGGCTGGCGGGGATGAGAGGCCGCGGTACACCTATCTCGGCGTGCATCGATTGCCCGATGGCCGGCTGCTCTGCTGCATGCACAAGATCCCCGGCAACCTTCCCTGCGTCAGCTACTCTGCGGACAGTGGTCACACGTGGTCGTCGCCCCGCTACATCGTTGGTCCGGCCAGCTATGATCTCGATGTCGGCGGTGAACAGCCCGAGTTCCCTTTCGGAGAAAGCGAGGAAGGCCAGAACCAACCCGGCTTCCTGCGCTACCGGTCGCCGACGGCCCTGGTGCTGCGCGATGGCCGGATCCTCGTGCTGTTCGTACGCCGTGGCGTCCGCGCCGTTGGCGGCAATGGCATCCACGGAGTTGTCAGCACAGATCTCGGAGAATCGTGGAGCCGGGAGTTCGTGGTGTGGGGCGAAGGGTACGCGGCCGATGGCGGTTATCCAGTGGCGACCGAATTGAGGGATGGCCGCATTTTTACCGCCTACTATGCCACTGTCAAGGAGCGGAAGGAGCGCATCCAGGAGCACGAATGCGTTCGCCATATCCGCTCCTCGATCTTCCGGATTGTGTAGGAGGCGATAGAGAGGGCCGCCCCTTGCCGCGTGCCGGCTGGCCGTCCAACATCTGTCCTGGCGCTTGGCCGAACTATTGATAACGCTCTTTGTCCGCCCTACTCGCAGATCTAGTTGAGCGGGTTCTTGAACCTCTGTCCTGTTGCTGGCCTTTAGCCTACGACCGACTTCGACATGAAACTTACCGAACTACGGCATCAGCGTCTCGAGACGAATACCTACTTGGGCAGCCCGAGTCTGACTCGCCTCGCCAACGGCGATTTGCTGGCTTCCCACGACTATTTCGGCTCTGGCGCCCCTCGCAATCGGGACGGCAGGGAGAATCTGACCAGCGTCTACCGTTCCATCGACAACGGCCAGACGTGGGAGAGTGTGACGCACATCGTCGACAGCATGGGGAGCACCTTGTTCACGCTGGGCGAGGCCGTCTACTTGCTCGGCGTGTCGCCCATGTACGGGGATATCACCATTCGCAGAAGTGACGACAACGGAAACTCGTGGAGCCTTCCGAAGGACTCCCGGTCCGGGCTCCTCTTTCCAGCGGGTCCTGGCGACCAGCCACCCAACTATCACTGCTCCCCGATGCCGGTCGCACAGATCGGTGGCAGGGTGTATCGAGCCTTCGAAGATTGCTTGCCGGACAGGTGGCCAGGCAGCTTTCAATCCTGCGTCATCTCGGCCGATGCGGGTGCCGATTTCCTGCACGCAGCCAACTGGACGATGAGCAACAAGCTCGGATTCGACCAGTCCTGGGTCCGTCCGGATTGGGGCACCTGGGACGACAACGGATGGCTAGAAGGCAACGTCGTGGTTGATCCCGATGGGCAGATGTGGAACGTGATCCGAGTCAGCGGCATCACGGAGAGGCGCGAAAACTGGTCGCTATGGGACCACGCTGCCATGATCCGAGTCGACGATGAGGGCCGGAGCCTCTCATTCGATCCACAAACCGGGTTTATCGATCTCCCCGGCGGCCACAGCAAGTTCACCATACGTTGGTCGCCGAAGGCAGGCAGCTATCTCACGCTGAGCAACGGAAATCTGGACCGGCAGAAACCGACGCATCGAGCGGTGCTGTCGCTCTATCGATCGGACGACCTTCGAGAGTGGCGCCACTGCAAGGTCCTGTTGGCCGACGATTCCGGAAACGACTACTACACGTCGTCTCGAACAACGGGTTTCCAGTACGTGGATTGGGACTTCGACGGCCCCGACATCCTCTATCTGTCCCGCACCGCCTATGACGGAGCGCACAGCTACCACGACTCGAATCGAATCACGTTTCACAGGCTGAAAGACTACCAGGGGGCACTGCAGGAAGGCGATCGCGACTAGGCGAAAAGAACAACGTTGTTGTATCCGTGTCGCCGTATGCTGCCGGAGTCTGGGGGACTGAAGGGGCAAACCGCAACGGTTGCACGGAAAGGAAGCGATGACGATGAGCAAAGGAAGGCGGGGACGTTTCGAGCAGACCGATTTGTGGGTGGCCGGCGAAGGTGAATACCACACCTACCGAATTCCCGCCATGGTCGTAACGACAAAGGGGACGATTCTGGCCTTCTGCGAGGGGCGGAAATTTCACTCCCACGATGCGGGCAAGATCGATCTGCTGGTGAAACGAAGTCACGACCACGGAAAGACGTGGGGGGACGAGCGTGTCGCCGTCGAAGATGGAGACATGACGTGCGGAAATCCATGTCCGGTGGTGGATCGGTCGGACGGAACGATATGGCTGCCCTTCTGCAAGAACGAGCGAGACGACGAAGGCACGGATGCGATCCTTCAGGGCAAGGCGGAGCGCACGGCCTGGATCACCAGCAGCCGGGACGACGGACAGACCTGGACCGAGCCCATCGAGGTTACGGCCGCAGTGAAAGATCCGTCCTGGACCTGGTTCGCCACCGGACCGGGCCACGGCATACAACTGGGCAATGGCCGGCTCCTGATTCCCTGCAACCACGGGCGATTGAAGGGCGATCGGCCGGGGCCTGGCGAGACGCCGCCGCCCCTGGACGAGGCGAACAGATCCCACGCGCATGTGATGCTCAGTGACGACGGCGGTGTCAATTGGCGCATAGGAGGCATCGTGGATGAGGGGACCGACGAGAGCGCCGTCGTGGAAACAGCGGACAATGCGGTCTACCTCAACTGCCGCAACAGGAGAGATCCTTCGCTGGCTCCCTATCGCCGTGCCCGGGCGTGGAGCCACGACAGCGGCGAGTCGTTTGGGGAAGTTGGCTGGGAAGACTCGATGGTCGAGCCGCCCTGCCAGGGCAGCCTGGTGCGCTGTACCACCGAGCAAGTGCAGGACCGGAATCGCATTCTGTTCGCCAATCCGGCCAGTACGGAGGGGCCAGATGGCGGTCACGGCGGGCGCAGAAGGCTCACCGTCCGGCTCACGTATGACGAATGTCGCAGCTGGCCGGTGTCGCGTCTTGTTCACGACGGGCCATCCGCGTACTCAGACCTGGCGGTCGCTCACGACGGCACCATAAACTGTCTGTACGAGCGCGGGGACAGGGGGCTTCCGTATGATCGGCTCGCCCTTGCCCGCTTCGACCTCGAGTGGCTGACCCGGGGAGAGGACCTGCTCAACTGAGACGGGCGAGTGCACCGGCATCCGCGCTCGGCGCGCGGCCAGGTAGTGGCGCCGTATCGGGCCGCTGATACAGGTTCGTCGGTTGGCGGAATGGGGTTGCCTTGCGAAGCGAACTTGGGCGGCATGTACCGCGCCAAGAGCACCGGTACCCGGGTGGATCAGGTAACGTAGTCGAAAGCGGCCGGCGGAGCAGGACGCACCGGCGCGATTGGCGGCGCCAGCCAGCTCAGCCCAATTCCCTGTACGCAGCGGCGGGTCGACGCCGGTTCCGTAAGTGTCGCGATCACCCGCATCCGTCTCTGTCGCCGGCTCGGGCACGATCTGTGACCGGTCCGCCGCATGCGGCGAGAAAGGAACGACCTCAGCGGCCCGCTCGGTGGCCCTGCTCGCGCACCGCCGCTTCCCACTCCTCCCAGGAGGGCGTGCGGCCCTCGGACAGTACCACCAGCGGCACGCCGCCACCCGCCAGCATCTTATCCGCCACGAACTCCGCCGCGCGGCGCTGCACCGGGTCCAGCGCCGCGCGGTCCGGCGTCGGAAAATAGCGGTAGTCGATACTCCAGCGGCAATCACGCGTGGTGTTGAGCCGGCTCGTGTGGGCACAGAGGTTGGACATGAACAGCGCCCCGCCGGGCCTCAAAGGAACCGGCGTCGGCATGCCGCGCGCCTCCACGTCCTCCTCCAGCCGCACGTTCATATCCTCGCCGCGGGCCCCGTCGAGCAGACCCCAACGGTGGCTGCCGGGAATCACCCAGCAGCACCCGTTGGCCACCGTCGCCTCCACCAGCGGCACCCACACCGTCACCATCGGCAGGTGCTCGGTGCGTCTCGCCTTCTCGCCGACCTTTGACTGATCGACGTACTGGCTGTCCTGGTGCCAGGGGAACGAGGTGATCGCGCTTCCGGGCAGCTTTGTTCTCAAGGCCGGGCTGCCCAAATTAGAGACCTCGGGGCCGAGAATGATCTTCAAGACCTTCAGAATCCCAGGCAGCGTGTAGAGATCGTAGAACTCCCGCCCGAACGAGCCCAGGTCCCAGCCGCGCGGTGAGATGTTCTGCTCCTCGCAGATCGCGGCGTAGCGGCGAGCGAAGGACTCTCTTTCATAGAGCGGCGAGAGCTTGCCGGCAGCGTGCTGCTGTCGCGCGTAGTCGTCGACCTTGGCCGCGATGAATGTGCGGATGGGCTCGAGTTCGGCAGCGGTGATGAGGTCCTCGACGACGACGTAGCCATTATCCTCGTAGAATCGGGAGATTTCGCGGTTTGTCATGGCATTTCAACTGGCGACGCGTGGACCGAAGCGTATAGGAAGAATTAACAGAGATATCGCTACTTCGGTCCAGAGGGGCGCGGAACGTTCCCTGACGGGGTGGAGGCAGGTCTCGGCGGACGGGACCGTGGTCTGCGGCGGTCTCATGAGCGTAATTGCCGCCATTCGACGCACCGCAGGCGCCCCAGCACTGACGCCACCGCAAACCTCACCCTCGAAGGCCCAAATAGCCACTTGACCCACTAACGATAATGCCGTTTATGACCACTATCCGTTTCGGCCTGCTTCCCGACTGTACGGCTGATAACACCCAGACAGTAGCAGGGCGATACTCGTGACGATCGAAGCCACGCAACCGCTCGACACCCCGCCGGCATGGGCCCTGCTGCAGCGACAGCTCTTCGCTGCGATCGAAGACGCCGCACCCAGAGTTCTGGAACGCTACACCGGTCCCGATGGGGGCCTGCTGTGGCCACCTTCACCCGACTTCCAGAGCATCGACGCCCTCGACGATTGTTACGAGTCCTTCCACAACTGGCCCCTGTTCTACCTGCTCGGGGGCAGCGAGCGGTTCCTCGCCGACGCCTACCGGGGGTTCGACGCGATCAACTCGCGGATGGCCCGCCACGACACAGGCCACGGGTATCCGATGGTGGTGGACGAGTACCAGCCCGGCTACGACTGGTTCCACCAGGGTGAGGGCAACCACCTGTTCTACATGTTGTGCGCGGCCGATCCGGGGAATGCAGTCAACGTCGGACGGTCCAAGCGCTTCGCCCGGCTCTACCTCGCCGACGCAGGTGTCGGCAACTACGACCCCGAACACCGGATCATCCGCTGCGCTATGAACGGCAGCAAAGGGCCGACGTTTTGGGCCTTCACCGGGGAGCCTCACCGGGGGTGGCCGGGCTGGAACCTGCCTTTTTACGACGTGCCGGGTTGTCCGAATCACGAGACCGTTGGTGCTGACGCGGAGCTCTCAGAGCGACTGGGTGCCGCGATGCGGGAACGGCACGGGCGCGGCGATGCGGTGGTCAACTTGAGCGCGACCGGGCTGGTCGCCAACGCCTTTCTGCTCACTGGCGAGGAGGAATTCCGCGACTGGTGTCTCGAGTACGCGGACGCGTGGATAGAGCGCGCGCAAGAAAATGGCGGGCTCGTGCCGGACAACGTGGGCGAGTCGGGCCGAATCGGCGAGCACATCGATGGCAAGTGGTACGGCTCCTATTACGGCTGGTCGTGGCCGAACGGCTGGCGCGGCGTCGGACAGGCGGTGGGCATCGCAGCCGAGAACGCGGCGCTGCTGTCGCGTCGGCTCGACTACATGGCGTTCGTACGCGGGCAGATCGACGCCCTGATCGCCCGCGGCATCGAGCACGACGGGCAGCTCTACGTCCCCTACAAATACGACGAGGGACGGGTCGACTACGAACCGGCTGCCTGGCTCCGGTATCCGCTGACGACGGACCAGGGGCGGGTACTGCAGCGGAACGGATGGTTCGAGTTCATGCCGATGCATCCCTCCGACGTCGCCCATCTCTGGTCAATGTCGATGCGGTCCGAGGATGCCGATCGCTTCGAGCGGATCCGCCGCAAGTCGGGGGATCCGTTCGCGATCAACGCCTGGCACCACACCAAAGACCAGGGGGGCCACGACGGCGGCTGGATGGCCTATGCCCTGGGCGATTTCGAAGACTATCCGGAGCGCATCCTGCGGCACAATCTCGAGCAGGTGCGGACGCGGCTGGAGTTTATGGAAAAGGACGAGCAGGACCCGGCGACCTACGGTGACTTCTATTTCCAGCGGCGTAATCCGGTGACCTGCGAGGGCCTCTTGCAGCTGACGACCGGAGGGCCGCTGCCGCACTACAACGGCGGATTGCTCGTCACCCGACTGCGGCACTTCGACCTCGAGCGGCGGCGGCCGGGGTTGCCCGAGGACGTGGCGGCGTTGGTGTCGCGACCTACCGACCGTGGCTGCAAGCTGATGCTGGTCAACCTGGGCGCGGTCCACCGCCGGGTTTTGGTGCAGGCTGGCGGGATGAGGGAACACCGCTTCACCACCGTCCACGTCGATGCAGTGCCGCGCGCTGTCGAGGTGGAGGCGAGCACGATCGAGGTCATCCTGCCGCCGCGGACGCGCGTGGGCCTGCAGCTGGGGATGCAGCGGTTCGTCGGCGAGCCAACCCTCACGGCCCCGTGGTGACGCCGCCGCATGGTTTTGACCAACCTCGCGGACTACCCCGATGGGTCAAGTTATTCGTCGACTAAGCAGCTGATTAAAACGATTCCACATCCGAGTAGAAACAATGGAATAGTCTCAATCTTCCGGCGCAAATCAGGAAGGTAACGGCAATTTATCCGCGATTTATGGTGTTAAGACGAACAACTATAATGCGAAATTCCACCAGCGTTAAAAAACGCTTTTGGTTTTAAGCGATAATATTTCTCTTCAATGGCTTGCGACTGTTCTTCATAGGGGTGATTAAGTACTTCTTGTAATTCTTTCACTAAGCTGTAGTCGCCTTGCTCGGCTTGTTCGTAAGCGGGAACAATTA
>CAYWBJ010000191.1:0-5225 GCA_964456165.1 uncultured Gemmatimonadaceae bacterium
GACCCGACGGGCGCGCCTCCTGCTATCAGATTAACATTTCCTGACGCAAGAGCCACAATAATGTGACACAACAAAACACAACCTTACAACACAACCTTACAATAGGTATATATATATCGCGCTCTGGGGTACCGCAACGCAAGGCTGGAGAAGTGGCTCGAGGAGATTGGCAGGCGGCAGCAGGACACCTCTATGCAGGCCGGCATCTACGTCGCCAAAGATTTCTTCTTCGGCATCGAGCTCCGCATCGGCGAGGAGCCTCTGACGCTCAAGGGGCCCCGAGTTCAGGATCCAGGAAGAGTCCTTTAAGAGCCGCTGAATCCACTCAATCCCGTTCCCACCGCAGGGCTGCTTGTGGCGCCACCACCGCAACGTCCCGATCTTAGGTTCATATTCCCAACTTCATCTCTTCCGCAGCAACGACAGGAGCGCCATGATGTTGACCATCCGCAGGACCGCTTTCGGACTGGCCACCGCCATCGCCCTCAGCGTCGGCGCCAGCGCCGACGACGATCCAAGTGCCGCGGCCGCCTACAGCGGCAGCATGGGAACGGTGACTGTCGACGGGCAGCAGCTCTACCGGCTCAGCTTTCGACCCGACATCCCGGTGGGCAACTGGGGGCTGGTGCTCGACGTCGAGCTTTTCCTGGAAGAGGACGGTGATTTCAGCGAACGCGGTTGGGAGTTCGGCAGCTCCACCGAGGGGATCGACACCTTTCTTCGCAAGATCTACTACGTCCGCTACGGTCGCCCTGACGACGACACCTACCTGAAGGTCGGCGCCCTCGACGATGTCACCCTGGGGTACGGCCTGATCATGGACCGTTACCGGAACACACTCCAGTACCCTGGTATAAAGAAGACGGGCCTGCAGTTCAAGCTCGACAGCATCGGCGGGAGCAACTGGGGTGCCGAGGGCATGATCAACAACTTCCAGGATTTCGAGGAGGGTAGCGCGCTGATCGGCATTCGTCTCTTCGGGCGGCCTGCCGGCAAGCTCGAAATCGGCGTCAGCTACGTGGTCGATCTCGACCAGTACGGCGGCCTCCGCGACGGCGACGGCGACGGCTTTCCGGATGCGGTTGACGCCTTCCCCGACAACGCCGCGTGGGCCCTGGACAACGACGGCGACCGCGTCCAGGATGAATTGGATGGCGACGACGACAATGACGGCAAAATCGATGTGGACCCCGGCAGCGGCCTGTCGGCGGGGCTGATCGCGGACCTAGAAGCCCTCAACGACAAGCACGGCAACGAGAAGTTCCCCATCGACACCGTGGTAAACCGCAAGACTCCCTTCAACAAGAGCGGCATCGACCGGGACCAGTTCGCCATCTTCGGCCTCGACGCTGCCTACCCGCTTATAGAGGGGAAGGGTCTGCAGCTGAAGCTCTATGGCCAGCTGGCCTTCCTCCTCGACGACGACGACCAGCTGTCGCCGGCGGCGGCCAACTCTCAAGGGGTAGCTGCCGGCAACCGCAAGGCCGAGGGGATGGGAGTGGCGGCACCGGGCCTCTGGCTCGGCATGGGGCCGCTGACCGGACAGATCGAGTTCCGCCACTTCCGCGACGACTTCGACTCGGGCTACTTCGATAACCTGTACGAGGTCGACCGCGCCCGCCTCGACGTGGCCTCCGGCAGGGCGACGCCCAAGGACGCGCTGCTGAGACGGCACGATACCGTGTCCGGCGTGTTCGGACGCCTGGGGACCGCAATCGCCGACTTGCTCTACGCCTCGGCCGACTACCAGTACCTTACCGCGGCCACTCCCAAACAGCAGGTGCACGCCAACGTTCGCCTGGCGCCCAGTCTCCTGGAGAGCATCCCCAGGCTGGCCCTCGCCCAGGCCTACTATCAGAAGAACAACATCGGCCTGGGTCTCAATGAAGAGGGCGACCCGGGCTCGGAGGACGGTTTCTTCGAGTCCACCGAAGACACCTTCTACGGCTACAAGCTCGGCCTAGAAATGACCGGCGGCGTCTCGATCTACTGGGACATCCGCTACGTTTTCGACCGCGGCGCCGACCTCAAGCTGGAGCGGCGCAAGATCGCAACCATCGAAACCGTCTTCAATTTCTGACATCGCCGCATGAAGATTACCCAGGTATCCGCCCACTACCTGCGTCTGCCGGAGGTCACTGCAGCCGCCGACGGCACGCAGGACACGTGCCTCATCCAGGTCGACACCGACGCCGGCATCACCGGCTGGGGCGAGGCCGAT
Source organism: uncultured Gemmatimonadaceae bacterium (assembly GCA_964456165.1). Lineage (GTDB taxonomy): Bacteria > Latescibacterota > UBA2968 > UBA8231 > UBA8231 > CAYWBJ01. The sequence continues at coordinate 2,222 of CAYWBJ010000191.1, forward strand.
TCGGGACCCACCGTAGTCAAGGCCATCGTCGAAGCTCCCCTGTCACACAAGATCTCCAACGGCCTGGCCAATGTCCTGGTCGGCGAAGACCCCCTGGCCGTCGAGGCCTGCCGGCTGAAGATGACCGAGGCGATCAGCTACTACGGCCTCACCGCCGCTGGCACCCACGCCATCGCCGGGGTCGAACTCGCGCTGTGGGACATCCTGGGCAAGGCTACTGAGCGCCCCGTCTACCAGCTTTTCGGCGGCCCGCACCGAACCGCATTCCGGGCGTACTGCTCGGTCCTCTTCGGCGACACGCCGGCGGCCACCTACGAGCGCGCCCGCAAGTTCTCCGACCAAGGATTCACCGCCATCAAGTTCGGCTGGGGTCCCATGGGTGACGACGAGGAGACCGATGTCGGCCTGGTCCGGGAAGCGCGCCGGGGTGCCGGCGAGCAGGTCGACATCCTCATCGACGCCGGCCAGGTATGGGATTGGAAGACGGCCCTGCGCCGGGCACACCAGTTCGCCGAGTTCAGGCCATTCTGGCTCGAGGAGCCGCTGCATCCGCAGGATGTGGAGGGGTACGGGCGCCTGTCCGCGGGCAGCCCGATCCCCATAGCCGCCGGCGAGGCAGATTCCCGCATGTCCGAGTTCGAGCGGCTGTTGCGCGAGGGTGGCGTCGACTGGGTCCAGCCGGACCCGGGACGGTGTGGCATCACGACTATGGTGGAGGTCGGCCGCCTGGCCCATCGCCTCCACCGGAAGGTGGTCAACCACAGCTTCAAGAGCGGCATCACGATCGCCGCCTCGCTGCACGGGCTAGCGGCGGTGCCGCATGGCGAGATCTTCGAGTTCTGCATGTCCGACTCCCCCCTGCGCCACGAGCTGACGCAGGAGCGCTTCACAGTCGTCGATGGTTACGTCCACGCACCCGAGCGCCCAGGCCTCGGCGTTACCGTCGACGAGAATGTGATGCGACGCTTTCTGGTGGAGTAGTCGATGTCGGAGCGGATGCTGGTGGTCGACGGCCACCTCGACCTGGCCTTCAACGCCCTGTTCCATCGCCGCGATCTCACGCAGTCGGTGCAGACCTTGCGAGAGCGCGAGGATCCACCGCTCCCACGCGATCAGGCACACCCGGATTCGCTGCGGGAACGCCGCGGTGTCGAGGCGAAGGGCAAGGGGGTGGCGACGGTCGCGCTGCCGCAAATGCGGGCCGGCTGCGTCGGCATCGCCCTGGCTACCATCATGTCGCGGGTGCAGCAACCAACCGCCATGATGAACGACGGCTGCCGCACTCAGATGGCCACCTACGGCATCGGTCAATCCCATCTCAACTACTACCTGGCCCTCGAGGCGGCGGGCGAGATCACGCGCATCCGCAGCACGGCCGACCTGGATTCCTGCGTCGCCGCCTGGGAACAGCCGAGCCCGGACACGCCCATCGGCATCGTGATCTCGATGGAGAGCGCGGACCCCATCCAGGGCCCCGATCAGGTCGCCGAGTGGTGGGACGCTGGTCTGCGGTCGGTCGGCCTGACCCACTTCGGGGTCAACACCTGGGGGCACGGCACCGGCACCCGCGGCGGCCTGTACGCCGACGCCTATCCCCTGCTCGACGCGATGCGGGCGGCCGGCATGGTCCTCGACATAACCCACGCTTCCGACCTGACTTTCTGGCAGCTGATCGACTATTGGGACGGCCCGGTGCACGCTAGCCACTGCATGTGCCGTGCCCTGGTCCCGGGACAGCGCCATCTCAGCGACGAGATGATCAGAGCGGTGACCGAGCGGGGCGGCGTCATCGGCATGGTCTTCGCCGAGCCGATGCTGAATCCGCGCCTGAATTTCGACGACCACGATGTCGCCAAAGCTGCCGCCACCCGCACCATGTCAGCCGTGATCGAGCACATCGACCACATCTGCGAGCTGACCGGCACCTGCGACCACGTGGCCATCGGTAGCGACCTGGACGGGGGGTTCGGCCGGGAATGGGCACCGGTCGACTACGATACCATCGAGGACCTGCAGAAGTTCCTCGACATCCTCGAGCGCCGCGGCTTCAGCTGCGCCGACCGGGCGCAGGTCGCCCACGGCAACCTGTTGCGCTTCCTGCGCGAATCATGGAGCAGCTGAGATGAGCGACTACTCCCTGCTGCTTTTCGACGCCCACCTCGATCTGGCCTTCAACGCGCTGCAGCTGAACCGCGACATCACCCAACCCGCAGCCACGGTGCGCACCCACGCCCCGGTGGCGGCGCTGGAGAGCTTCGGCTCCTGCACCACCACGCTGCCTGACCTGCGGCGCGGGCACATCGGACTGGTCTGCGGCACGGTGATGAGCCGCATCGATCCCAACGATCTGTGGACCCGCACCGGGATGTACTGCCAGGCGCAATGCCACGGCGTCGGTCGCGGTCACCTGGCGTACTACCAGGCCCTCGAGCGCAACGGACACATCCGCTTCGTGCGCTCAGTCCGCGATCTCGACGCGACGCTCGAGGCCTGGGACGCCCCGACGGCCGACACCCCTATCGGGTTGGTACTGGCGATGGAAAGTGCCGACCCAATCACCGGTCCAGACCAGGTGGCGGAGTGGTACGAGCTCGGGTTGCGCATGGTAAGCATCAGCCACTACGGCATCAGCTCCTATTCCCACGGCACCGGCACGGAGGGCGGCCTGTTGCCTACCGCCGGCCCATTGCTGGACGCCCTTGCCGCGGCCGGCATCATCGTCGATGTGACCCACCTGACCGACCAAGCCCATTGGGAGCTGCTGGATGCCTACGACGGACCAATCTGCGCCTCCCACCACAACTGCCGCGCCCTCGTCGACGGCCAGCGTCAGCTCACCGACGAGATGATCCGCTCGGTGGCCGACCGCAACGGCGTGATCGGCGCTGCCTTGGACGCCTGGATGCTGGACCCCGGCTGGCAGCGCAAGATCCCGCCCTACGAGCAGCGGACCGCAGCTACCGTGCAGTCGGTAGCCGACCACATCGATCACATCGCCCAGTTG
>CAYWBJ010000192.1:0-23071 GCA_964456165.1 uncultured Gemmatimonadaceae bacterium
TCGCTCACGGCCGCATCCAGGCCGACCCGGGCGCCGTCGCGCAGGGCACGATCGTACTGTTCAAGGCCGCCGCTGCGGCTGTCACCGATCCGACTCCAGATGCCGCGGATCAGATCGGGACCGTAACGCTGGTCGACAAAATGGGCGAACAGCGACAGGCCGTAGACCCTGAAGTCGCCGCCGCGCTGACGTTCGTCGAGCGCGCGATGGGTTGTCAACAGGAAGGAGGGAACGTACTGCAGGTAGTCATCGACCTCCGGATAGATGACATCCTCAATCCAGGTGGCCGAGGCCTCGCGCCACCAACCGGTTTCGTTGCCCTGGTAGTAGGTAAAATGAATCATGTGGAAGAACTCGTGGGCAATGCTGACTCTGAGGGCATCAAGCCCCTTCGTCTCCCGGTAGAGCGGATCGGTGTAGTTGTTGTCCAGCTCCATGTAGCTGTAGGTGGTGAAGCCGCTGCTGTCCTCGGGATAGGTGAAGCCATAGACGCCGGCGTTGCCCAGTTCGACGATGTACACATCGAGCTCGTCGCCGCCGCCGAAGCCGATGTCGGACAACGGGGGCGGATACCCCATCTGCTCCACCTGTATCGCCCATACACTGTCGAGCACCGCGGCGGTGATATCGACGTAGTCGGGCACGCCGTTGCCGTCGTCGTCGGTATCGTCGACCGCACCCGCGCCGACGAGCGAATAGTGCACCTTGAAGTGGCCGGAGGCGGTCACCTGCTCCAGATCTCGCGATGGCCGCGTCAGCGCCTTGGCCAGACGTCGGCGATCATCGCCCTCCAGGTCGCGCAGCATGGCGCCGGCCGCGCTCACGATCGGCGTCCCGCAGACGGCGATCTCCGGCTCCTCGCGGTATTGGGCCGGCACCAGTTCCGGGTTGCGCACCGCCTGCACCCGGTAAATCGCGGCAGTCAGGGGATCGAGAACACCGGACCCTTCGGCCTGGTCGATCAGGACGGCGGCATGCACGTCGCCAGCGGCGAGCGCCAAAAGCAGCAGCCGCAGGAGGCGCGATCGGGCGGTCATTATATGGGCATGTAATCGAGCTCGAACACCCGTTCGATGAGCCAGCCGAGACCGAACAGGAAGATGATCGCAGAGCCGACCTGCACCACCCGCTGCCGGAACGGTCGCGAGCTCACCCAGAGGATTATCGGGAATAGGATGGCGACGATGCAGACCTGGCCGATCTCGACACCGAGGTTGAAGGTCACCAGCGAGACCGCCAGCCCCTTGGCCGGCAGCCCCAGCTCGCGCAGCACGTTGGCGAAGCCGAAGCCGTGGACCAAACCGAAGAAGAAGGTGATCACCCAGCGCAGGTCGGAGCGCTTGAGCCAGAAGTTCTCTAGCGCCACATAGGCGATGCTGAAGGCGATGCCCGCCTCGATCCACTTGCCCGGCAGCGTGACGATTTCCAGCGCAGCCAGCACCAGCGTGATGCTGTGAGCGACCGTAAACGAGGTGACGATCTTGACCATGCCGATCAGCCGGCCGCCGACGATAATCAGGGCCAGCAGGAACATGATGTGATCGTAACCTATGAAGATGTGCTCGATGCCCAGCACGGTGAACTCGACAGCGTTCGCCCAAAGGCTCACTTCCTCCCCGACGGTGAAGTAGCGCTCCGGCTCGGAGCTGGAGAACACCGTCTGCTGGGACGGAAACCCCTCTGCGAACAGCTTCGCCAGTGTCTTGTGATCCTCGGAGAACTTCTCCGACAGGTCGATCCGAAGTCCCAGATCGACTACCTCGGAATCGAGACCGATGACGTAGAGCAGGCGCAGAAAGATGTTGCCCTCCTCGTCGGTGCCGGTTCGCATCCGCGCCTGCGGCCAGCTCACGACCGTGCCGTCGGCGGTGATGCGCGACCTGGACGTCACGTACTCCGACACCCGTTTCCCATTGGCCATGAGCTCCTCGCCGCTGGCCTTGTCGCCGTACCTGGGCATGATCGCGAAGCCCCCGGTGATGTCGGCCGACTCGATGGCGAACTCGATGGCCATGGTGTCGCCGCGGACCTGGACGCTGGCGTAGCTGGTTTCGAGCTCGTGGGCCCCGGCGACTCCAGCCTGAACCGCGGCCGCCATTCCGGCGGCAACCATGATCGCCCGCCACCTGCGCACGGCGCACGGCGGACGCGATGCGTTGCTTCTCAATCGAACTACCTCCGATGGTTCAGATTTCTAGTATTCGTGTGAATTTAACAAGGGGCCGGAAAACCGGCCATCAGGGCACTTGCTCGATCACGGCGGCCATCAGCTCCGCCGCGTCCTCGCTGGAGAAGAGATAACGCACCACCCCTTCCCGGTCGATCAGGTAGGTGCGCGACGTGTGATCGATGATGTAGGACGTCTCTCCCTCTTCCTGCCGCCTGAAGCCGGCCCCGTACTGACGTGTCACCTGCGCGATCTGCTCCGCCGTGCCGGTTAGGCCGGTCACCGACAGGTCAAACGCGCTCAGATAGGCCCGTAGCTGGGCGGTGTCGTCCCGGTCGGGGTCAACGCTGACGAACAGCACCTGCAGCTGGTCGTCGAGCAGCTCGTTGACCCGGGACAGTTTGGACAGGGTCAGGGGGCAGAAATCCGGACAATGGGTGTAACCGAAGAACAACGCCACAACCTGGCCGCGCAGGGCATCGAGCTGGAACGGCTCGCCCGCCTGGTCGGTGAGGGAGAACTCGCCGCCGAGCTCATAGCGGTCCAGGGGCGGCACCACCGCGTGGTCCCCGCAACCACCGGCCGCCAGCAGGAGAACCAGGCCGAGAGCGGCCTTCACGGCTGGCGCACTTGCGCCTCGACGGCGATTTCCTCGCCGTCGGCGAACTGCAGGCGCAGCGGTAACCGACTGCCCGCCAGAAGCGGTTGGCGCAGGCCCGACAACATCAGATGAAGACGGCCCGGGACCAGCTGGAGGTTGCCCCCTGCAGGTATGGCCAGCTGCCCTACCCGGCGCATCTGCATCATGTCGCCGGCGTTGCTCGTCAGATGGAACTCGACGCTGTCAGCCGCTTCGGCAACAGCGCCGACGAGCGCTGCCTCGGCGCTGGATTCGTTGCGCAGAACCATGAATACCGCCGCCGTCTGGTGGGGCGGCAGCGAGGCCCGGGCCCAGGCCGCCTCCACGCGCACCATAGCCCCGGCTACCTCCTCGAAACCCTCGACCTGCAGGGAGGCGATGAAGCGGGCTAGCAGGAGCCGCGTCTGCCCGCTCAGATGCGAGTAAGCCGGCATCGCAGGCGGCAGCCCTTCGGCAATCGACGCTGCGATCTCCTCCACCTGATAGCCGTTGCGGTAGGCGGAACGGTCGCGGAAGTCCCGCGGCCTCTGCGTCAGGCTGGCCGCCAGGCCCCCGTCTCCCCTGCCCTGGTCCCCATGGCAGGTCTGGCAACCGTTGCGCGCGAACAGCGCCCGGCCTCGAGCCACGAAACCACTCTGACCATCATCGGAATCGCCCCCGTCCCCGCTGCAGGCTGCCAGCAGCACGACGAGGATGGGAAGTGCGTGCTTCAAGGGCGTAGTTTTGGGGTAGAGGGTGGTAAAGAGCGGATGGGAGCGAAATGTACGCGACGACGGCGCAGCTCGACAGCCCGCCGGGGACTCAGGCCGATGCCACAGGTAGCGTGAAGCCGAACGTGGTCCCCCGCCCCAGCTCGCTGTCGACATAGACCTTCTCGCCGTGTGACTCGACGATGTGGCGGACGATCGACAGCCCCAGGCCGGTCCCACCCTGGGCGCGGGAACGCCCCTTGTCGACACGGTAGAAGCGCTCGAAGACCCGGACGAGATCCTCGGCGGGAATGCCGATGCCGGTGTCGGACACCTCGACCGCAACCTTGGCCGGCGGCCCATTGGCCTCGACAGGGCGCGCGCTAATCTTGGCCGTGCCACCCTCGTTGGTGTACTTCACGGCGTTGTCCACCAGGTTGATCAACGCCTGCTCGATCAACTTGCCGTCGACATCGACCTCGAGACTGGGCTCAACCTCCACGCGAATGTCTATGCTCTTCTGCCGCGCCAGCTGGCGCACCGGGGCGACCGCGGCCTCGGCCAGGCGCCGCAGTCGGCAGCGGCCCCGCTCCAGCTCCAGATTCTCCGATTCGAGACGGCTTAGGTCGAGCAGATCATCGAGCAGATGGGTGAGGCGGTCGGCGTGCGACTCCAGGATGCGGACGAATCGCTCGGCTGACTGCCGGTTGTCGAGCGCCCCCTCGGAAAGGGTCTCGGCGTAGCCCTTGATCGCCGTCAGGGGCGTGCGCAGCTCGTGAGAGACGTTGGCGACGAAGTCCTTGCGCACCCGCTCCAGGTGGCGCAGTGGCGTGATGTCGTAGAACACAGCAACGACGCCAATGCACTCCTCCTCGCGCCGCACCGGCCCGATGTGCACGTCCAGATGCCGCTCCGGGCCGCCGGCCAGGGTCAGCTCGTGCGACACCTCCTCATCATTCTCCAGCACCGCTTCGACCGTCTCGGCGACCTGGGCATTGCGGATAAGCTCAATTGGCAGGTATCCCACCGCCGGCTGCTCGATCGCGAAGATCCGCATGAGCGCCTGGTTCACCAGTACCACCCTGCCGTCGCGACCGGTGACCATGATGCCCTCGCTGATGCTCTCGAGGATCGCCTCGAGGCGCACCTTCTCGGTAGTCACCAGACTCATCCGCTCCTGCAGCTGCCCATACATCTCTTTCAAGGCGGCGCTCAGCTCATCTAGCTCGCGGGTGGTGGCGGTCGGGATCCTGGCCTCGGCGCCAGGGACAGCCGCCGCCATCTGCCGGGCCCCCTGGATCATCTGCTCGATCGGCCGGCTCTCGAAGCGGGAGACGCCGTAGGCGAGCACGACCGCGATAAGCAGCCCGATGGTAGAGCCGATCCAGATGACTGTGGTGATGCTGCCCTCCAGCACCTGTACCTCGTGCAGCGGCATCGCCAACCGCAGCACGGTCCGACCGTCACCGTTGCGCCGCAGCAGCTGCGCCACGTAGAGCATCTCCTGCCCCAGGGTCGCGCTGAACCGCAGACTCTGGCCCACTTCCCCCCGCTGTGCCTCGATGAACTCGGGACGGTCGGCGTGGTTTTCGAGCGAGCCGAGGTTTATGGTCGCCACCCGCGAATCGCCCAGCACCACCCCGTCGCCGGTGATGATCGTGGCGCGCAGGTCGAGGCGCTCTCCCACCATGTCGGCCACCCGATCCACCTCAACCGGATCAACCTCCGAGCTGGGTTCCCAGATCGTGGCGGCCAGCTGCGCCTCCCTCTTCAGGGTGTTCGCAAGGTGATCGATGAGGAAGTCGTTGAGTGCCCGATCGAGGTAGACACCGACGCACGCCATGACCACCAGGACGATCAGGACGTAGGTCAGCATCAACTTCCAGTGGAGTCGCACTAGTTACCCGTCGCAGAGGTAGGTTGACGAAACTGGGCCGCCGAGGCACCCCACTCACAGGGCACATGAGCGAGCCGTAACAGCGGTATACGGCGAGCGCAGGCAACGCCGTGAGCAGGGATGGATAGGCGGAACAATGTCGACATATTTCTGCGATAGGGCACTTAGCCGGGTACCCTCTTGAAGCGATAACCGACACCGCGGACGGTCTCGACCAGGCTGCTGGCGGCATCGAGCTTCTCCCGCAGCCGGCGCACGTGCGTATCGACAGTGCGGGCATAGCCGCCGTACTCGTAACCCCAGACTACATTCAGCAGCTCATCCCGGGTCTGCACCCGGCCGCGCCGTTGAGCCAGAGTCTTGAGGAGCTTGAACTCGATCGTCGTCAGCTCGAGCAGCTTGCCGTCCATGAATACCTGGTGGCCCTCGGCGTCGATGAGGAGAGGCCCAGCCTGGATGCGGTCGCCATCGGCGTCATCATCCCGGCCCTCGGCCCGGCGCAGAACCGCCCGCACCCGCAGCACGAGTTCGCGCGGCGAGAACGGCTTCACAACATAGTCGTCGGCGCCCAGCTCCAGGCCGACGATGCGGTCGACTTCTTCGGCCCGCGCAGTCAGCATCAGCACCGGGATCTCGCGCAACTGGGGCTGCTGCTTGAGCCAGCGACAGACCTCGAGCCCATCCATGCCGGGCAGCATCAGATCCAGGACGATCATTTCGACCGTCTCCACCTCGAGCCGGTCGATCGCCGCTTCGCCACCCTCTACCGCGATCGTCTCAAGCCCGGCCTGCTGCAGATTGTAGCAGACCAGCTCCTGGATGTCGGGGTCGTCCTCGACGACTAGGATTTTACCGCTCATTCGCGCGCTCCCCCTTCTGGTTCAGATCCGCCCCCTCGTTTCCCCACCACTTCTGCTGCTGGTGTCGCCCGATGCGGCCCTCCACCAGGAAGACCGCGTTTTCGGATATGTTCGAGGCGTGATCCCCCATTCTCTCCAGATGACGGTAGCCTATGACCAGCAGGATTCCGCGCTCGACCGTGTCCGGGTAGTTGATGTCGTCAATGTAGGTCAGCAACTCCCGGAATTTCTGATCCCGCCGCTTGTCCAGCTCCTCGTCCTGGCGGCAAACGCGGCGGGCCTGATCTACCTTCTGATGGACGAAGGGGCCCAGCGCGTCCTTCACCATGGCGGGCGCCAGATCGGCCATGCGCGGAATGTCGATCAGCGGTCACCGGGAGGGGACCGACGAGGAAATAGGTGCCAGGGCTGGCTACCCGTAACGCCCCTCGATGTAGTCTGCGGTCTCCCGGTGAGCCGGGGTGACGAACATCTCTTCGGTCCGACTGTGCTCCACCACCTTGCCGAGCAGCATGAAGACGCACTCTTCGCTGGCCCTGCGGGCCTGGGCCATGTTGTGGGTGACGATCAGGATGGTGTAGACCCCCCGCAGCTCCCAGATCAGGTCCTCTACCGCCTCGGTCCCCTTCGGATCCAGTGCCGAGCAGGGCGCGTCCATGAGCAGGACGGTGGGCTTGACCGGCAGCAGGCGCGCGATGCAGAGCTTCTGCTGCTCCTCCAGGGACAGCTCGGTGGCGCGCCCATCGAGCCGATCCTTCACCGTGTCCCACAACAGCACCTGCTGCAGCGTGCGCTCGACGATCTCCTCCTGCTCGCTGCGGCCGACGGCTTTGCCGACATGCAGCCGGTGACCGAACAGAACGTTGTCACGAATCGATATGGGCAGTGGATTGGGCCGCTGGAAGACCATCCCCACCTGCTTGCGCACCTGCACCAGCTCCACGTTCGGGCCGTAGACGTTCTGCCCCATAACCTCGATCGTCCCCTCGATGCGGACGTAACCGAGGCGCTCGTTGATCCGGTTGACGCTGCGCAGGTAGGTGGACTTGCCGCAGCCGGACGGCCCGATGAGCGAAGTTATGATCCCCCGCTTGATCTCCAGGTCCACGTCGAACAGGGCCTGGAAGTCGCCGTACCAGAGACTGAGGCTCTCGGTGCGAATGGCGTTCGCCGGTCCAGCTGCCGCATCCATCAGCCGAACTTGCCCTCCACGTAGTCCCGGGTGCGCTGGTCGGTGACCGCCCCGGTGAACAGATCTTCGGTGTCGCCGATCTCAACGCAGCTGCCCCCAAGGAAGAAGGCGGTGCGATCAGCCAGGCGCCGGGCCTGCTGCACCAGGTTGGTGACCAGAATGACCGTCATCTCGTCCCTGAGCTCCTTGAGCACATCCTCGATCCGCATCGTGGTGACCGGATCGACGGCGATCGAGAACTCGTCGAGCATCAGCAGGTCCGGCTCCTGCGACAGGGCTCGAGCGATGGTCAACCGCTGCTGCTGCCCACCCGAGAGCATGCTTCCCAACGAATCGAGCCGGTCCTTGACCTCGTCCCAGAGGGCGGCACGGCGGAGACAGCGCTCGACCGCCACGTCAAGATCTGCCCGGGCCCTGACCCCGGCCAGACGCGGTGCCAGGGCGACGTTGTCGTAGACGGTCAACGGCAGTCCGACCGGGAGCGGGAAAACGACGCCGATGCGGCTCCGCAGGGCGTAGATGTTGCGCGCCGTCGCCACTTCCCGCCCGTCGAAAAGCACGCTGCCGCTTACCTGCATGTTGGCGTTGAAGTCGTTCATGCGGTTGAGCGCCTTGAGGAAGGAGGTCTTGCCGGCGTTGGCAGGTCCGATGATGCCGAAAATCTCGCGCTCCTGGACCTGGAGGGTGATGTCGCTAAGCGCGGTCACGCCGCCGTAGCGGATTGTCAGGTCGCGCACCGCCAGTTTGGGGGGAGGTGTCCCGATCGTGCCCCCCTCGACCTGGTTCGGGCCCACCGGCAGTGAGCTCACCATTTCTTGCGGCCGCGCAGGTACATGCGGAAGGCGATGGAGACGCTGTTCATCACCAGCACCAGGGCGATCAGCACCAGGGCAACGCCATAGGGCAGGTTCTCCGGAACGCCCGGCACCTGGGTAGAGACGACGAACAGGTGCAGGGACATGGCCATCGTCTGGTCGAAGATGCCCTGCGGGAGGAACGGCGTGAAGAAGACGGCGCCGGTGAACATGATCGGCGCCGTTTCCCCGGTCGTGCGGGAGACCTCGAGAATAACGCCGGTTAGAATACCGCTGACCGCGTTGGGCAGGACGACGCGCCGGATCGTCTGCCAGCGGGTCGCGCCCATGTTCCAGCAGGCCTCGCGGAAGGCCATCGGCACCGCCTGCAGCGACTCCCGCGTGGCGACGATGACCACCGGGAGCGTCATGATCGCGAGGGTCAGGCTGGCAGCCAGGATGCTGGTGCCGAAGCCGAAGAAGATGACGAACGCCCCAACGCCGAACAGCGCGTGCACGATGGAGGGCACGCCCGACAGATTGATGATGGCCAGGTTAATCACCCGGGTCGCCCAGTTGTCCGGCGCGTACTCGCTCAGGTAGATTGCCGCCGCCACGCCCAGAGGCACCGAGATGAGCAGGGCGACCGCGACGATCCAGATCGTGCCGACCAAGGCCGGAAACACACCGCCGGCCGTCATCCCGTCGGCCGGGTCGGAGAGCAGGAAATCGAGAGAGATCGCCGATCCCCCCTTGTAGGCCAGCATAGCGAGGATGATCAGGACCGGCAGGATGAGAAGGCCGGTCATCAGGCCGAAGAGGGTGCGGTAGAGGCGCTGTATCCGCGCGTTCCGGACGTTCAGGTCGGTGGCTTCGAACACGTCCGCTATTTTTCCCGCACGCCCCGCACGACCAGGTCGGCGCAGAGGTTGATGAGGAAGGTGATGACGAAGAGGAAAATGCCGATGGCGAAGAGGGCGCGGTAATGCTCCGAGCCGACGGCCGTTTCACCGAGCTCGGCCGCTATCGTCGCCGTCAGCGCCCGCACCGAGTCGAAGAGGCTACCGGGGATGTTGACCGAATGACCGGTCGCCATCAGCACGGCCATCGTCTCGCCGAAGCCGCGCCCCACGCCCAGCAATACCGCCCCAAGCAAGCCGTTCCGGGCCGCCGGAAGGACGACCTTCAGGATTACCTGCCACCGAGTCGCCCCCATTGCTTCGGCCGCCTCCCGGTAGCGATCGGGCACCGCCTTGAGCGAATCCTCGGCGATGGAGGTCATTATCGGAGCCGCCATCAGTCCTAGGATCACTCCGGCGTTGAGCACGTTGAGTCCCACGGGCGTGTCGAATACCTGGATGATCAGCGGGTTCATGATGCTCAGGCCGATGAAGCCCCAGACCACCGACGGGATCGCCGCCAGCAGCTCGACCAGCACCTTGAGAGATTCGCGGGTCTTCCCGGTAGCGAATTCAGCAGTGTAGATCGCAGCGCCCAGGGAAAACGGGATCGCCACCAGCATCGCCAGACCCGTGACGCTGGCGGTTCCGACGATCAGCGCCAGGATCCCGAACTCCGGATCCTCGTCGTCGCTGGGAAACCAGTAGGTGGTGAGAAAGAACTCGCCCCAGTCCATGCCGGCGACGAAATCGTAGCCCTCCTTGGCGATGAAGGCGAAGATCCCGATGATGAAGATGATGGCTGAGATGCCGCAGAGAAAGACGACCACCTGGACAGCGCGATCGACGTACCAGTCGAAGTTCCGGCGGTCCGGGTCGTGCGGCATCGCACCCGTCCTGGCGGCAGCCCCGGCGCCCATCTTCAGGGTGCGTCTTCTCCCCGCAAAGCGGTCATCAGTTCACGTACCCGGTAGGCGACGTCGCGGTAGACAGTCTCGTAGTCGAGACGGGCCTGCTCGTCACCAGGCGGGTCCCCCACCGACCACTCCTGGACGATGGTGTGGTAGGGCACGTTTTCGACATACGATGCGACCGCCCCCTGCAATCCCACGATGACGTGATAATCGGCGAGATGGTGGTCGTTCAGGTCCAGTGTCGTCGGAGCCACCATACCGATGTCGATCCCCCGCTCGCCGAGGAAGCCGACCAGTCCGGCGTCGAGCTGCTCCGCCGCGCCGCGCCCAGCCGTGTCGTATTCGCCGCTGAGCGGGTACCCCTGACGCGCCACAGCCTGGGCAAGGGGCCCGAGGCTGGAGTTGTCCTCGTCAAGGAAGAGGATGCGGTAGACCTTGGCCGCCTTCATCTCGCCGGTGGCCGCAAAAACCGCTTCCTCGCAGATGTTCTTGGCCTGGCGGCCGACCCGGCGCAGGGCGTTGCAGATGGCCAGGTAGGCGAGGATGTCGCGGCGCTCGACGCTGCCCCCCTCGGCCAGTAGGTGCCGGTGGGCCGTCGTAAAGGCGGCAGAGACACGATCCGACATCCCCATGGTCGCCCTGGCCTGTTCCGCGTCATCGGCGACGAAGGCGGCGTCGGCCTGTTGCAGGATCTGGCTGGCCACCTCTGCCAGCGCCTCTAGGTCCCGGGCGAGGGTGCCCGCTGGCCGGGCCCCGAGCTGCACCGACTCGCGGCATACGGTCGCCGCGTAGTCGCCGATGCGCTCGAGTTCCAGGTTAACCCGCATCAGCGCCGAGACGAAGCGCAGGTGGCCGGCCGAAGGCAGGTGGACTGCGATGAAGCTGTGACAGAGCTGGTCTAGCTCGCGGCTGGCGCGGTTGACTGGCAGGTCCGAGAGTATGACCGTGTAGGCCATCCCGTGGTCCCCGCTGAGCAGGGCGCCGGCCGCATCCCGCACCGCACCTTCCACCTCCTGAATGAGCTTGCCCAGGTGCATCTTCAGATTTGCAAGATCCCGTTGCAGGCGCTCCTCGTAACGGCTCATGGACCAGCCTCCATCGCTAGGCGGGGTGGCTCTACTTGCAGGTCACAACCCGGATCGGAGCGTATCCCTTCTCGAGGATGATGCACTGCCCCTCGTCGCTCATGATCCAGTCGAGATAGATCTTCACCTCCCCCTCCGGCTCGCCATCAGTGTACATGAAGAGCGGCCGTGCGATCGGGTAAGTGCGATCGGAGGCGGTCGCGACGGAAGGGCTCACGCACGGTTTGCCCACCTCGGTCGTTAGGCAGCCCATCCCGACGTGGTCGGTGGCGTAGGCCAGGCCACTGTAACCGATGGCGCACGGCGTCTTCTCCACCAGGTCCACAACATCCTTGGATCCGTGCATGTCGAGGGTGCCCTGCCGGTACTTACCTTTCTTCCCCAGCACCGCCCTCTTGAAGTAGACATAGGTGCCGGAGTTGTTCTGGCGGCTGACGACGACGATCTTGTTGCCCTTGCAGCCGGGCACGATGAGGCCCAGGTCGGACCAGTTGTCATACTCCTTGCCGCGCCGGTAGATCTTGGCCAGATCCTCGACACTGAAGGATTCGGCCGGGTTGTCAGCGTGGATGTAGACGGCCAGCGCGTCGTAGCCGACGATGTGCTCCACCGGCGTCTGTCCGCGCTCTACCGCCATGTCGAACTCCTTCTGCTTCATCTTGCGGCTGGCGTTGGCGATGTCCACAGTGCCGTTGATCATCGCCGCGATGCCAGTGCCCGAGCCACCGCCCGAGACCGCGATTGCCACTGCCGTGTCCTTCTTGCTGTAGGCCTCGGCCCAGGCCTGAGCGACGTTGACCAGAGTATCGGATCCCTTGTTCTGAATCGCCGTGCGCGCTTCGACCTGACCGGCGAGCGCCATAGCGAGCGCGGCCGCTGCGAAACCGATCGATCTGCGAATTGGCATCATCGTCTCCTCGTTGAGCCAGTGTCTGCGTCGTGCTTAGTACTTATAGAAGAAAGTCAGGCGAGCCTGGATGTTGGGGTCAGGCCCATCCGGCATATCGCAGCAGCCCATCTGGATGTACAGGTTGGGTATCAGGTGGATGTTCTCGGAGAGCGAGTGATCCAGGCCGGCGATCACCAGCAGATCGCTGGTGTCGGTGGCGTCGTTGCTGACCTTGTCGAGCCGGCCGAAGCCTTTGAGAGAATCAGACAGCGGCAGCGTGCCGAAGAGCGACAGACCGGTGATGGTTTCATCCGCACCGGCGGCCCCCTTCCCCCGATTGGTCCGCGAGAACCCCTCGATCCCACCTCTGAAACCCTCCTTGTTCACCGCCACAAGCCCCTTGATCGTCAGTTGGTTCTTATCCGCAGGAAGCATGTTGAAGTCGGCGTAACCCTCGACCGTGATGCCCGCGACCGCCTCCATCGAGAGCGAGCCATAAAGCATCTTGCCGTTGTCCTCCTCGGACTTCTTCCCCTGGCCATTGCCGACCATCAGGTGGTAGCCCAGCTTACCGGACTTCCCCTTTAGCGCCACACCCAGATCGGAGGAGGAACCAATCTTGTTGAGGTCGAGCATAGTCTTCTCTACTGGACGATAGCCCCAGGATTTGTCGGCGATCAAAAAGGTCGGTGTTCCAGACAGACCAAGGTAGAGATCCGCGCCGACCAGCCCCTTCTTCCACTTCAGATAGACGTGCTTGACGAACGGCTCCATATTGCTCCCGCTGCCGAAGCCGGCATCCTTGGCCTCCAGCCGGTACCGGGTACTGAAGGTGTCGTCGATGCTCCTGTCGTAGGTCAAGTAGATGCGCCTGAATTGAAACGCGTTGCGCTTTTCGGGGGGGCGCTCGACATCGTCGTCATCAGCGCTGAGCACGGCATAGTAGTCGCCGAACATGATCCCCTTCAGCTTGCCGTCGGCACCGGCGGCAGCGGTAGCAGTTGAAACGAGCAACGCGAGCAGTAGAGCCTTGGAGCCTGTCCGATTTGGCATTCCTCTATACCCTCTTTGAGGTGCGACTTTGATAACGTAATACAACGGTAACGCACCCACGAACAGAGCAAATTAACCGCCGCAATGTTACAGCTGTGTTACGTCAGCGTTACGGGATCGGCAGTTCTGTCAAGGAAAATGCCTTCGCAGCCCGCCGTCTGTCATTAAAGAACCTAACCGTGCGCCGCAGCGGCCGGCTGCGCGTGACAGAACGCGGCGTGCCGGCGTAACCGGACCGCCATGACGCCCACCTAGTTTTAACCTCATCAGTTTGCCAAGTAGTACTCATAGGGAAGAAACTCGATGATGCGACGTAACAGAATGGCATCATTCGCCTGCCTCGTGATGGCCAGCTTCTGTCATACAGATGGTCTCGCCCCTGCCGGATGGTAGGCGGCGTGGTCGTGGACCAGCAGACGGGCGAAACCGTGGTCGGCGCAGTAGTGGTGTCGCAGGACACACCACACGGCACCATCACTTATCTGGAAGGTGGATCGAGCTGGTGATGTTCGACGTACTCGGTCGCGAGCTTGGAACCCTGGTCAGCGGTGTGCGGACTGCCGGCACCTACCAGGTCTCGGTGGATGCCTCCGACCTGGCCAGCGGCACTTACCTCTACCGGCTGCAGACCCCGGAAGGCGGCTTGACCCACCGGATGACACTGGTGAAGTAGACAGGCTCCCAACGAGAGCTCTTCAAGGGACGGAAGCTTTCGCTTGCGTCCCTTTTTTTGTGTCTTCCTGCTGGGAATTGCCGCCCCGTTGCCCTGTACCTACACTCAGCCATCACCACGGACGCGATCTGGAGGCACCATGCCGATCCAACCCCAGCTGCAGACCCCATCCAGGATCCGGTACGAACTCGTCGGGCCCCTCGCCGACTACCTCGCCGGAGTCACCGACCAGTGGCTGCTGGTGGCCCCTGACTCCAACCCCGCCATGCTGGAAATGTTCCGCGACCGGGATCGAACACCGCCTCGCCAGATGGTACCGTGGGCCGGTGAGTTCGCCGGCAAATACCTCACGAGCGCGGTTCAGCTTCTGCGGCTAACCGGTGAAGCCAAACTGCGCCGATACCTCCGCCGCTTCGTCGCGGAACTGATCGACCTGCAAGCCGAGGACGGCTACCTCGGCCCCTGGTCCAGGAAGGACCGGCTGACCAACCAGGCGAGCAACGCCCGGTGGCAGCAGACCTGGGACACCTGGGGCCACTACCACATCTCCCTGGGACTGATGCTGTGGCACGACGCCACCGGGGACCGCCGGGCGCTCGAATGCACCGTCCGCATCGCCGATCTGATCTGCCGACGCTATCTCGGCCGCAAGGCCGGCAGGCCGCGCCTGGTGGAAACCGGCAGCACCGAGATGAACCTGGCCGTGGTCCATTCGCTGGCGTTGCTGTACCGGAAGACCGGGGACCCGCGCCACCTCAGGATGGCGGAACAGATCGTCGACGAGTTCGCCGCAACCAGCGGCAAGGGGCCGCTGGCCGGCGACTACCTGCGGACCGGGCTTTGCCAGGTGCCCTTCTACAAGACTCCGAAACCGCGCTGGGAGAGCCTGCACCCGATCATGGGGCTGTCCGAACTCTACTGGATAACGGGCAACGAGGATTACCGAGCCGCTTTCGAGCACCACTGGTGGAGCATCGTGAAGACCGACAGGCACAACAACGGCGGCTTCACCTCGGGCGAGAAGGCTCAGGGCAACCCCTACCACCAGGGCGCGATCGAGACTTGCTGCACGGTGGCCTGGGTGGCCATGGGCGTCGAGATGCTGCGGCTCACGGGCGATTCGATCGTCGCCGACGAGATCGAGCTCGCGACCATCAATTCAATCGTCGGCCTCCACTCCCACACCGGGCGCTGGGTGACCTACAACACCCCGATGGACGGGGTCCGCGAGGCCAGTGCACACACCATCGTCTTCCAGGCCCGCGAGGGCACGCCCGAACTCAACTGCTGCAGTGTGAACGGGCCGCGGGGGTTGGGGATGATCGGCGACTGGGCGGTGATGTCGTCCCGTGACCGTCTGGCCCTCAACTATTATGGTCCGGGCCGGATCACCGCCCGCCTGGGCCGCGGTCTTGAGGTGGCTCTGACGCAGACGACCGAATACCCGCGCCGGGGGCGCGTCGAGATCGCCGTCACCCCCAGCAATTCCGCCGAGTTCACCCTGATGCTGCGCATTCCCTACTGGTCCGCTCACACCCGCGTCCGGGTCAACGGCGCGCCGGTGCGGGGCGCGAGCCCGGGGAACTATCTCGAACTGCACCGCTCATGGAGGCGGGGCGACCGGATTCTGCTCGACCTGGACATGTCACTGCATTACTGGGTCGGGGAGAAACAATGCCGCGGCAAGAGTTCAATCTACCGGGGGCCCGTGCTGCTGACCTACGACCGTCGACTCAACCCGTTCGACCCCGACCGGGTGCCGACATTGGACGCGCGTAATCTGTCCAGTCGCCTCGTCGCCAATGACGATCGCTGGCCGACGATCGTCGCCGTCGACCTGACCGCCCAACGGAGGAGGAAGGTAAGGCTATGTGATTTCGCAAGCGCGGGCGCAGCCGGCACGCCGTACCGTTCCTGGCTCGAGGTAACCAACGCCGAGAAGACGCGGTTCACCCGCAGCAACCCCCTGCGCAGCAGCCGCCCCAGCTAGCCTCGGGACAGAGCTCGGAGAGCTACCGCAAGCGCGATGCCAGGCGGGAACGCAGCCTAGCATCGGCCCCGTACTGGTCATCGCGGAACTGCAGCACACCCTCCTCGTCCACCCAGGCCGTCCAGGTCATGACGTAGATCGGTAGCGGCGTCGCCAACTTCAGCAGTCGCGTCCGGTCGCTTTCGGCCCAACCCTCCAGCTCGCCCACCTTGCTCTCGCCCGCCAAAGCGTACGCGGCTAGCTCGAGGCTGCGCTCCACCCGAATACAGCCATGACTGAACTCCCGGCGTTCGGCGGCGAAGAGCTCGACGCTGGGCGTGTCGTGGAGAAACACTCCATAGGGATTGTCGAAGTGGAACTTCAAACGCCCCAGCGGATTGCGCTCGCCAGGGAGCTGCGTAAGCCGAACGCTCCCCACCCCCTCGTGCTGCCAGTCCACCTCTCGGCTCGAAACCAGCTGGAGGGAATCTCCGACCACGCGATGGACCAGTATCCGGTTGCGCTCCAGATAGCCGGGATTCGACCGGGCCAACGGCAGAATCTCGGCCTCTGCAATCGACGCGGGCACGTGCCAGCGGGGGTTGAGGACCAGTTGGGTGATCCAGCTGCTGAAGATGGGCGTACGCCAGAATGGCTTGCCGACAATCACCCGCATGTTGTCGACGACGGCGCCGTCCTCGATGATGTCCAGCTGGTAATCGGCGATGCGGACGAGCAGGTAACGGCTACTCTGTCGGTGGGGCAACCACCGCCACCGTTCGAGATTCAGGCGCAACTGTTCGATTCTTCGTTCCAGCGGCACTTGGAGAGCGGCGACGGTGGCCGCGTCCAGGCGTCCCGTACCGGTCAAGCCGTGGCGCCGCTGGAATCGACCGAGTGCACCGGCCAGATCGGCGCCACTGGTTTCGTCATGCCCGGGCATATCGCGCGTCAGACGCAAGCGGCGGCGTAAACGCGCGGCCACATCCGGCATCTGCAACCTGTCCCCACTTGCCGGCGCCCGCCCCCAGCCGCCGCCGTCGGCCAATGCGCGATAGCGACGCAAGACAGTTCGCAGTCGCAAGTAGCCACTCAACGTCGGGCGCAACGCATCGAGATTGGCAACGACTTGATCGAGATCAATAGAAGTTCGTAAAAGGCTGGCCAAGTTTACTTTAGTAGACTTAACCTCCCAGAATACATGGAGCTCCTCCGGCACCAACTCGCCCCGGTGCAAGGCACTTGCGGAGCGCAGGAAGGCATCGGTGAGCAGGAGATCGAGATCGACCACACAATCGGTTGAAAGCCGCCTCGAGCAATCTGCCCTAACTCGGCGAATCAGCTCGAGGCGAAAGTCGCCGGGGCGCAGTCCGTCGTCCTCCACCTGATCCAGCCAGGCGATCAATTCGTCGCTCCGGAGGAGAGGGCCTGCCGCGCTACTCCAGGCAAGACGGAAGGAGCGCTGGCGGTAGAACGGCCGCAGCCAGAGGGACGACGCATGGCTCTTGCCCGCAGCCCTAAAGCCGGGGACCGCCCGATTCTGGAGACGGGCCTCGAGCTCTCCCACCATCCCCGTGGCCGGGGCAGGGGCCGCCCTGTCCGGAACCGGGACACAACCGAACAACAGCAGGAACGCCAGCCGGACGGCGCACCATCCAAGCCGTTCCACGATCCCATGCAAAAGCTGCAAACGCGTGCGAAAAAATCGATGCAACTTCTTATTTAGAAGCGACTTGTATCCCATCGGCTAGTTGCGTTTTCGATTGACTCTTTGTGGAATCCCTAGTAAACTTGCAGCAACGCCTTGGTCGGCGAAACGCTCGGAGGTTAGACAATGACCCAGCGGTTCTGCCTGGACAACGACGGTTCGAACTTCTTCTCACATACCATGACCGATGACGTTGAGACTTCGATCGCTGATACCATCGAAGCCTGCCCCGACTTGGTCACCACCTATCTCCTCTGTCCCAACCGTCTCGGTCAGTTCCTCTTTCCGACCAGCATCGGCGAAGTCGACAGCACCAACGACCGGCTGCAGAATCTGCACGCCGCCGGCGTCGACCCGTTCGGGCTGTTCCTCAAGGCCCTCCGCGATGCCGGCAAGGAGACCTTCGTCACCTTCCGCATCAACGACGCGCCCGGCTCGAGCAACCATCCCAACCGTTCGGATTTAAGTCACCAACATCCCGAGTACGCCGTCGATCCCGCCGCCGCCCGCAACGACAGCGGCGACGCGATGGACCGCTGCCTCGACCTGACCCACCCGGAGGTTTGCGACTACCTGCTGTCCCTGCTCGTCGAGCTCGTAGCCAGGTACGACTTCGACGGCCTCCAGCTGGACTGGATGCGTTATCCTCGCCACCTTTCGGGCACCGCCCAGGAAGTATGGGAAAAGCGCAACTGCCTCACCGAGTTCATGGCCTCGGCACGGCAAATCGCCGGCGATGACCTTACGCTTTCGGCGCGGATTCCCGCCACCGCCGAGGGGTGCCGTCGGCTGGGCATCGACCTGGAGGCCTGGGGCCGCGAGGGCCTGGTCGACATGCTCGTTGCGAGCGCATTCCTGACCACCGAGTTCCACATGCCGCTCGGCTCGCTGCGATCGCCCCTCAGATCCAGGGAGATCCCGATCTATTCCGACATCCAGTTCGACCACGGACTCCAGGTTCACTGCCCCGAGTCGCTGCGCGCAGCCGCGCTCGGCCTCTACGCCTCCGGCGCGGACGGCATTTACCTGTTCAATTATCCCTGCTGGACCGAATACATGGCCTCGCCGCCCTACCACTGGCTGGAGCCACTGGCGACCGAGTCCTCAGCGGCAGCCAAGCCACTGCTATTCTCGGTCGCCTCGGATCACAATCGCCTGCCAGCCCTGGATCCAGCGGGCCAGTTGCCCCTCCGGTTGCAGGTAGGCGATCGCTGCGATTTGCCGCTCACCCTGCCAAAGGCGGCGCTGCCGGCTGCGCGCGCCCTGCTGCTGATCGACGCCGGTGGCGACTTCACGATGAGCGTCAACGGCAAGCCGACGCGGGAAATCTCGGTCCTGCGCCGGGCCGAGCTGTTCGTCGAGTACATCCTCCAACCCGACCAGGGAGAAAGTCTGCGATCACTCAACGCCGACTGCCGCCTGTTCCGCTGCGCCCCCGAACACTTGCATGCCGGGGACAACGCGATAAGCCTGTTTAGCACCTCCCCGCACGACCTGGAGATCTCACGCCTGAATCTGGGCCTCTGGTAGCGCTTCGACTTGATCTTCTGGTTGGTCAGTTCGGCTGCAGCCTCCTTCCTATTCGGGCAGCTTTTCAAGTACGCCCAGCGCCGCGGCTGCAACGCGCCGGTAGTGGTCTCGACCAACTATCTCGTGCTGGGCGCACTGCTCCTCGTCTATTACCTGGTCACGGACGGCTTCGAGCCCTCGCTACCGGTCTTCAAGATTGGCATCGCTACCGGCATTGCGTTTATTCTCTCCCTGCTGGTAATGACGCGCGCCCTGGAAATCGCCGACGTGGCCGGCGTCCTCACCGCCTTCCGCCTCTCCATTCTGCTGCCGATCGGCGCATCTGTCTTCATTTGGAGCAACCCCATCACCCGCGTGCAAATTGCGGGCATCGGGATGGCGGCGGCGGCCCTGTTCCTGATGACGCGCGGCCGCTCATCCACTGCAGGACCGTCTGCGGCCGGGATTTCAGGCAACCGCGCCCTGCTGCTGCTGTCTGCCATCTTCACCCTGCAGGGCATCGGTCATATTTGCATCAACTGGGTCCACCATCACGGTCTCGATCCGCAGCGCATGCAGGTGCTCATGGTGGTCGCCTTCACCGCGGGCGGACTGGGGAGCTTGGTGGTGTTGGCGCGCCGCATCCCGGTCCGTCGAAAGGACCTCTACATGGGAACCGCCATCGGGATCTATAACCTGGGAGCGCTGGGCACCATGCTGACCGCCCTGTCGATCGTCCCCGCTACGGTGTTCTGGTCGATCCAAGGCTGCGCGGTCGTTATGCTCGACAACTTCGCTGCCCAATTCGTCTGGCGCGAGACCCTCAGCCGGCCGGCCGTAGTCGGGGCCGCTCTTGGAGCCCTGGCAATGCTGCTGGTGTTGTGATCACCTCACCACCAAACAGGACAGGACAAACTGACGATGGGAAAACTGGAAAACCAAACCGCACTGGTCACCGGTGCCGGCCGCGGCATCGGTGCCGCCATTGCCCAGGCCTTCGCCCGCGAGGGGGCCCGCATCGCCGTCACGGACATCGACCTGGATTCGGCGACCGCCACCCAGGAGACACTGCCGACCGACGGACTGGCACTGCGCATGGACGTAAGCTCGCAGGCAGACGTGCGGGCCGGCTTTGGCCAGGCGATCAACCAGATGGGCCATCTGGACATTCTGGTCAACAACGCCGGATATATCGCGTTCTGCACCTACGACGACTGCACCGAGGAGCTCTGGGACCGAACGATCAACATTAACCTGAAGGGTACCTACCTCTGCACTCAGGCAGCGCTGGCTCACATGAAGGAACGGCGCAGTGGTCAAATCGTCTCAATGACATCGATGGCGGCCAAGACGGGGGGACTCACCGTCGGCCCCCCGTACGCAGCCTCCAAAGGCGGCATCTTCAGTATGATCATTGGGATGGCGCGGGAGGGTGCGCCCTTCGGGATCCGCGCCAACGGCATCGCCCCGGGAGTCATCGACACCGAGATGACGCGGGCACCCCAGTACGACGACAACCTGACGACTCAGATCCCCCTCGGTGAGAAGGGACAGCCTGAGGATGTGGCCGCCTGTGCCCTTTTCCTGGTGTCGGACGATTCCCGGCACATAACCGGAGAGATCGTCGACGTCAACGGCGGTCTGTTCATGGACTGACGGGAGAGCCCGATGAAAGGTATCGTCCTGGCCGGCGGCAGCGGCAACCGGCTCTACCCCCTTACCAGAATCGTCTGCAAGCAGCTGCTGCCGATCTACGACAAGCCGATGGTCTGTTATCCACTCTCGGTGCTCATGCTCGGCGGCATCAGGGATATCTGCGTCATCTCGACGCCCAAGGATCTCCCCCTCCTACGCGATTTTCTGGGTACCGGCCAAGATTTGGGACTGAACCTGACCTACATCGAGCAGCCCCAGCCAGAGGGCATCGCGCAGGCGTTCCTGCTCGCTGAGGAGTTCATCAGCGGCGAGGACGTGACTCTGATTCTGGGTGACAACATCTTCTACGGCGACTACTTCCAAGGCGAGTCCGGATTTGCCCGAGCGGTGGCGGATTTCGCCGGCGGAGCCCTTATCTTCGGCTATTACGTAAGCAATCCGCAGGATTTCGGTGTCATCGAGTTCGACGACCGTGGTCGGGCGGTGGGCATCGAGGAGAAACCGGTGGCTCCCAAGTCAAGTTACGCAGTGCCCGGCCTGTATGTCTACGACCGCGAAGTAGTGGCGATCTGCAAGGAACTGAGCCCGTCGGCGCGCGGAGAACTCGAGATCACGGAGGTAAACCGGACCTATCTGGAACGGGGAACGCTACACGTGGAGCGACTGGGTCGGGGTATTGCGTGGCTTGACACCGGCACACCTTGGGCGCTGCAGGAAGCGAACGCCTTCATCGAGGCCATCGAGAAACGCCAGGGGCTGAAAATCGCCTGTCTGGAAGAGATCGCCCACGCCCAGGGTTTCATCGATGGGCAACGGCTGCGCGCGCTGATCGACGCGCTGCCGGACTGCGATTACCGGAAGTACGTCGAGCGAATCGTCCAGCAGGGCTCCGGGCAGCCTTAGGCGAGCCGTCAGGTGCGGCTGCTGCTCAGCTCCTGCAGCAGGTCGGCATAGCCTTCCTCCCCACTATCCTCCCAGCACTCGAGCAGCGCCGAGCCAACAATCGCCACTTCCGCTGCACCCTGAAGTGCCCTCACATCCTCTCCCTTCTTCAACCCAAAACCAAGTGCCAGAGGTAGTTCTGTGGATTTTCTGCACTCTGAAATGAAGTCGAGAAGAGCCTGATCCAGAGACGTTCGCGCGCCCGTCACTCCACGCCTGGCGACGGCGTAGACGAAACCACGGGCTGCGGCACCAATCTGCTGAAGCCGCTTGGCGCTATTGGTCGGAGTCATCAGCAACACCGGCGTCAGGTCATTCTGCCGGCTGTAATCATCGAGGTCACCGTATTCTTCGAACGGCAGATCGGGGACGATAAAACCCTCCGCCCCACTGGCGCGGAGCCGCGCGCAGAATCCCCCATGACCGAGCCGGAAGGCGGTGTTGTAGTAACCCATCATCAGATGGGGAAAAGAAAAAGTGCCGGCGGCGCGCTCGAGAAAAGCGAAATACTGATCCAGGGTGATCCCCTGCTCTAGTGCCAGCTGGTTGGCGCGCGCGAAGGTGGGACCGTCGGCGATCGGCTCGCTGAACGGCATCTGAAGCTCGACCAGGTCGACACCGGTTTTGGCCATGATCTCGAGCATGCGCCAGTTTACCTCAAGGGACGGGTAACCGACGATGACGTGGGTCATCAGCAGGATCTTCTTCGCTTCGAGCTCGGCCCGGATGTAACCGGTCAAATCCACGGCTGTTACGCACCTGCCCCGGATTTCCGTGGCCGCAAGCCCTCTTGCGGCCGCGAGGAATCTTGCGCCCTGACTTTCTCAGTGAGGAAGCGATTCCACTTCTCGTCACCCAGGGCGTCGGCGATGGTGAAGATGTCCTTGTCTCCTCTGCCCGAGAGATTTATGATAGCCGTCTGACCCCGATCCATCGATCCAACCTCGCGGGCGGCACCAGCCAGCGCGTGGACGCTCTCAAGGGCACCGATGATCCCTTCGCTCTTCATCAGGCGCCGCAGGGCATCGATCACCTCGGCATCGGTGGCCGCCTCGACCCGCACCCGCCCCACCTCGCTCAGGTGAGCCAGGATCGGACTGACGCCGATGTAGTCGAGGCCAGCCGAGACCGAGTGGGTATGCCGCATCTGCCCCTCGTCATCCTGGAAGAAATAGGTCTTGTAACCCTGCGCCACCCCCGGGGTGCCGACCCGTTGCGCCAAGCGGGAGGCGTGCTCGCCAGTCTCCAGGCCGTGGCCTCCCGCTTCGATCCCCACCAGCTCGACTTCGGCGTCGTCGAGAAATCCCAGAAAAATCCCCGTGGCGTTGGAACCGCCACCCACGCAGGCATAAACGCGATCGGGCAACCTGCCCTCCTGCTCGAGCACCTGCTCGCGGCATTCGTCGCCGATGATCTGCTGGAAATAGGCAACCATCTGCGGGAAGGGATGCGGACCACAGGCCGTGCCCAGAACGTAATGGGTGTCCTCCATCGATTGCGCCCAGTCGCGCATGCATTCGTTGATGGCATCCTTC
>CAYWBJ010000193.1:0-8209 GCA_964456165.1 uncultured Gemmatimonadaceae bacterium
CACGGTCCGCCGCTGGCGTCGGCCGCCTACGACCGGGGGTCGTGATCGCCCTCCTCCCGATACCCCTGATCAGCGCAGCACCGCGCCGACGCGCTCCAGCCCCTCGCGCAGCACCTCGACCGGGCGGCCGAACGACAGCCGCACGGCCTGTCGATCTTCGAAAACCTCTCCCGGCATCAGCAGAACCCCCTGCTCCTGCAACAGCCGCCGGCAGAAATCCGCCGAGGTGCCGGGACCGGTGAACTTGAGGTAGGCGAACGGCGTGCCCTGGGGCTCGATCAGCTCGAGCGCCTCCTGGCCAGCAGCCCATTCCCGCAGCAGGATCAGCCCCTCCCCGCGCAGGCGCTCGTAACGCTCCACGTAACGCCCGCGATCGCGCAGCACCTGCAGCGCCAGGTACTCGCAGACCGAGGAATTGCAGACAGTGGTGTAGCGCTTGAAGTTGACCATCCGCTCCACCGTCTCTGCGTCGCCGACCAGCCACCCCAGTCGCAGTCCCGGAAAGCCGTAGATCTTGGACAGGCTGCTGACTGCACAGCTTTTCGGCCGCCGACAGAACACCGAGCCCCGGTAGTCGGTAAGGTACTCCTCGTCGATCAGAATGCCGATGCCTGTGGCGTCCTGCAGCTTGCCCAGCTGCCGCCAGTCTTCGTCGCCGAGAGCAACGCCGAGCGGGTTGTTCGGGTAACAGAGGATCAGCAGGCGGGTGTCGTCCCTCACCACGGCCTCGACACGATCCCAATCGATGGCGTAGTCGGCTTCCGGTGCCAGCGGCAGTCTGGTCACCGCGGCGCCGAGGTGGAGCGGCACGTCCCACGACTGCTGCCATCCCGGCGAGAAGGTCACCACGTGGTCGCCGGGACCCAGATGGCACGAGTAAAACAGGAAGAGAGCTTCCTGGCTGCCGTGGGTGACGACGACCTGCTCGGGCGCCGCGCCGTACATGGCGCCGATCGCGGTCCGCAGCTTCTCGTTGCCCCGATCCTGAGCGTAGTTCAGGTCAAAGCCGGGATCCATCTCCAGGTCACTGACGTGATGGTACTGGATCCCGCTCTCGCCCAGATCGATCTCGAACGCCCCCTGCGCCTAGTCGAACAGCCATTGCCGGATCGTGTAGGTGCCGATCTGTCGATCCGCCGGCTTCATGGAAGGGTCAGCTCCGTCTCGAAGACCGGATGGGCGCTGGCGTGCATGCGGGCCGTGAACTCGGGCCCAGTCGCAGTGACCTCGATCCGCACGTTGCCGGGACGGCCGATGAAGTTACCCTGCTCCGATCCGATCATCCGCACGTCGGGCTCGATCATGCCATTGTGGTGGACGTAGGCGGCCAGACCGCCTTGCATCGATCCGGTAAAGGGATCCTCCGGTACTCCCACGAGGGGTGCGAAGCCGCGGGCGTGGACGTGATTGCCGACTGCGAACGCCTCGCCGGCTATCACACAGAACACCACGATCCTGTCCTTCTCGGCGAACTCGATGGCGCCGCGCACATCGAGTTCGACACCTCCCAGCGCTTGCAGACCCGGCGACGCCAGGTAGAGGTAACCGTTGGTCCGCTCCAGCATGAGCGGCTTGTCCCAGTCCACCTGTTCCCGCCGCAGGCCAAGTGCCGCAGCGACAGCTTCGAGCTCGTAGGGGGCCGCCACCAGGTCGATGGTGGGGCAGTCGATCGTCAGGCTCGGCCCGCCGCCGACGGCAAAATCGATGTCGGCGATAAGCGGTCCGGCGTTGGTCTCGACGGTGAGCTGGCACCGGCCGACCGGTCCGGCGCCGTAGAGCTCCTGCGTGGCGATCGTGTAGAGGGCACCCACGGTCGCGTGACCGCAGAACTTGATCTCGTCGCCCGGGGGCGTGAAGAACCGCATCTTGACGTCGCATTCGGCACTGGGCAGCAGGAACACCGACTCGGACAGATTCATCTCCAAGGCAATCTGGCGCATCTCGTCGTCGCTCAGCACGTGGGCGTCACGCACGACCGCTGTCGGATTGCCCCCGAACAGCTTCGTGGTGAATGCGTCCACCTGATGGATCTTCAACTTCTTCACGCTGACTCTCCCGATACGGAGTGAGTGAGGCGCATTACGCGATTCGGCGGCCACCAATCAGTCGAACGGCATCTACCAGACCTTGTTGCAATGATCTCCGAGGCGGGACGTCAGCTGCGGCTCCGCCAGCCTCACACCGTTTGGCGTCCCGGCGCTTCCTGCCCCGGGAGCATCTGCCAGGGGCGAGCAGATACCTACCGGCCCTCCTACTCATCGTCGCGGGGGCCGAAGCCCTCCTCCCCCTCCGGGCGCTGCGGAGCCGTGGCGTCGCCGCTGGCCGGGCTGCCGAACTGCTCGGGCTTCCAGTACCAGATGTGCCCCTGGTCGGCCCCGGCCACCAGCGCCAGGGCGCCCTCCCCGTCCCAGTCCACCGGCGCCATGTGCACGCCGTGGCGCCAGAACTCCAGGGGCTTGCCGGCCTCGTCGAACAACAGAATCACGGGCCTGGCGAATACCGGCTCCAGGTTGGAGCCGACATTGCGGGCGAGCAGCACGTAACTACCGCGGTAGGGGCTGCCGTGCTGCGGCCCCACTCCGATCAGCAGGTCGAGCAGGCCGTCCCCGTCCCAGTCGACCACGCTGAGCTTGGTCCTGCCGCGGCCGTCGCCGCCCGGAGGCGTGTAAACACCATGGCTCTTGATCGTCGAGCCGTCCTCGTAACGCAGCTTCTCTCCCGACCGCAGTGCCGCCAGGTCGGCGTGGCCGGCACGACGGTACAGCGCCAGATCCAGGTCGAGATCCTGGATGACGATATCGGGCAGTTCCGGGTCGGTGAAATGGCCGATGCCGGGCTGCTGCCTCCAGGGTCCAATCAATGGTTCACCATCGGTGCAATGCAGCCTCTGCGGCGGTCCGAGCTCCGGCTCGGTCCACGTGCCCCGGTTAGGGTACCACTCGTAGAGGCTGACCATGTCCGACACCACCAGGTCGAGCAAGCCGTTGCCGTTCCAGTCGACCAGCACCGGGTTGCTGTAGCCGCCCGTATCCCCGTCGTAGGGACTCTGCGAGCCACCCCAGTGCTGTCCGCCAGCCGGATTCGGCATCGCCAATCGGCGAATCTCGGTGGTGCCATAGCGCACCCGCTCGGGCGGCGCGAAGCGCAGTGGATCTGTGGCCAGCGTCTTGTACCAACGGATATAACCGTCGATGCCGCCGACCAGCAGATCCGGCATTCCGGTGCCGCGCCAGTCGCCAACGGTGGGCACCGAGAAAAAGCCGGCGTGCACGTGCGGGTTGCGCTGCTTTACCTTGCGCGGCGCGGCGTAGAGCGGCCGGTCTTCGCCGTCCCGGCCGTAACACCGCGCCCACTCGGCGTTGCCGGCGTTGTTCGACGCAAAGATGTCGTAACGCCCCTCCTCAAGCACGTCCGACACGCCGATACAGGCCTGCAGGGTAGTGGCGCGATTGAAGGGTTCGCCGTGCAATGTGCGCAGCTCCGCGGTCTGCCCCCAC
Organism: uncultured Gemmatimonadaceae bacterium; assembly: GCA_964456165.1. Classification (GTDB taxonomy): domain Bacteria; phylum Latescibacterota; class UBA2968; order UBA8231; family UBA8231; genus CAYWBJ01. The sequence continues at coordinate 3,498 of CAYWBJ010000193.1, forward strand.
TCCGGCTCGCTTCCGGGCGCGTCCAGGGCCAGGTGGTGCACGTGGCCGTAGTAGTTGAGCAGCAGCAGGCCGGCGCGCGGATCAGTCGGGTCGACGGCGCCGATGTGGTGCGTGTGGCGCGGCAGTACCGCCGCCGCCTTGCCGGCATAGGTGAATTCGAGCCTTTCGCCGCCGGCCGCGGTGTTGCGCAGCAGGTGCAACGTCGGTGACGGAAACCGGGTGAACCAGGTGCCGTCCCGGTCGTAGCGATCGCGCTGATCCTCGGGCACGGTACCGTCCGGCTTCCTGGACCACATCTCTTCCTCCCCCATCTCCATTACGACCAGGTCGAGAATGCCGTCCCCATTCCAGTCCAGCGCCGCGACACGCCCACCGCCCAGCCTCAGATCGTCCCGCCCGTGGACCACCACCAAGCGCCCGCCATCGCGGGTTGCCGGCACCCCGCCGCCCAGCGCCAGCGCCACGGTGTTCTTGAGCGAGTAGCCCCGCGGTGCCAGGATCGCCTCGCTCCCGACTGCCCTGTCGAACACCCCAACCGCCTCTACCACACCGACCAGCCCGCGATCCCACTCGTTCCGGTGCGGGGCGCGGGAGACCTCACCCCACTGCAGGCCGCGGTCGACCAGGGGCGTGCCGTCCGACAGGAAATCGACGATGCGAAAGCTGTTGATCTCGCCGTTGCCACCCGAGGCGACGATCTCCCGCTCGCCATCGCCGTCCCAGTCCACCACGTGGACCTCGCGGGCACCGGTAAAGAGGTCGCCTGTCGCTGTTTCATCGCCAAGTACCAGGGGTGAGCCATCGCCGGCATTGCTGCCGGCAACGGGTCGGGGAAATTCAGACATGGGTGCCTCCAGCTTTGTGGTCATCCAGGCCATGAAGATATCGCAAAATCCTTTTGCCTGTCGCGTCCATAGCCCCGACCTTTGACACATCCCGTTGCATTCCGGCAGCACCCTGCCTGGTCTCGGTCACCAGTCCAGGCGACAAGAGGAGCCATTGCATGCCAGCAGTACAGGACATTCTGGTGCTCTATCAGACCAGCCCGGCACTGGACGTAGCGCCATCGGCCTGGGCCCGCTACGAGGCCTCTAAGGGCACCGGCATAAAGGACCTGGTCGAGGAGAGCCAGCCACCCTACGAAAACGCGATGGCGGCCATGCGCGATGGCTGGCAGGTCGTCCAGATGAGTGAATACAAGCACCGTTCCGCAACCGACGGCTACGAGCTGGGTCCCTTCCCCTACCAGACCGTGCTGTCCCGCTTCAGCGAAATGCAGCCTGAGGAGGGTTGATCATGAGCGAACACCTGATTTCGTCGAAAGAGATGGCCCACTTCGTCGCTTCCGGCTACCTCAAGTTCGAAGATATGGTACCGCCCGACCTGTGCGCCGCCTGCCGCGAAGAGATGGAGACCAACTCGGGCTACCTGGCGGTCGGCACGCCGTTCGAGGAGACGTGGCCCACGGGAACCGCCCTCGGTGACGCCTTCCGCCTGCCCCGTGTAAGAGGCCTGATCCAGTCGCTGGTGGGTCCGGATCCACTCTACGACCACCACGCCGCCCACCTGGTCAAGGCGCGGACAACCCGCGGACCGGACATGCACCAGGACTCGGTGATCGACTTCCGCGAGGACTACTTCGACATCCAGCTCTCGTTCTTTCCAGCGGACACGCCAGACGAGATGGGCGGCACCTTCCTGGTCCCCGGATCCCACTTCCGCAACGTCCGCACCGGCGAGATCCGCGGCTACCAGCACGTGGTAGGCAAGATCTGGGCGAGCTGTCCCGCCGGCACCATCTACGTCTGGAACACCCGGGTCTGGCACGGTTCGCGCAGCAACCACACCGACCAGGACCGCTACATGTACAAGCTGCGGCTGAATCCTGTCCGCCCCCAGGTAAGGCTCTTCGACACCACCGACCTGGGGGACCCTGAGATCGGCTCGATCCTGTCGACCAACCACGGCTGGGAGAGCAACGATCACCGCTACGAGCTGATGAAGCGGGTGGAGCTGTGGCGCTTCGTCTCGGGTCAGCCGGACTTCGACGTCGGCGAGCGTTTTCTGCGCCGGCGGGAATACCAGCCGCAGAAGGGTGCGGCCTGAGTTAGTGCCGAGCGCCGGCTCACGACGCTCTCCCCTCGGTTTCTCCCACGGCGGCCAACCCTTCCGCCAGGGCACGCACGGCCGCCGGTCGCTCCGGGTCCACCGACACCATCGCCCCGTGACATCCGGATACGCCCACTGCCGCGCATAGGTCACGTACCAGCTCGGGATCGCCGTCGGCTGAGATCGGCGGGTACAGGGGAATAGCCCCCGTGCTCAGCGCCGCCAGCCGCTCCACCTCCCGCTGGTAGAGGAGGGCGACCGGCAACTCCCGCACATCTGTGGACGTGGCCGGCAGCACGGGCGTGTCGGCGGCGAAGAACCGCTGGCACAGCTGGCGCGCAAGCTCGGGATCGATCCGGGCAGCCGCGGAAAGCTCGGTCGACCAGCTCGCCACGGCATCGGCCATGCCGGTCGCCCAGCCGACGACGCCGCCGGCCGACGAGCCGCCCGTGATGAAGTCGGTTGCCGCCTGCCACGGCACCAGGTCATGTCCTCCCGGCAGCGCAATAGAAGCGGCGAAGACGTCGCTCCCGAAGACCAGCTCCGGCCTGGCCGCCCGCACTCGGGCTCGGAAAGCGGCCATCGGCTCGCTCACCAGCGCCGCACGGCAGCGCAGCCACGACACCAGCGCGGCGCCATCGAGACCCAATGCGTCGAGAAGCGCGACGCCGGTCCACCCCGTGCGCAGGGCACGCGCGGCAACAGCCTCATCCAGCGCCGCCAACCGCCGGCGCGCCGCGCGGACAGCCGCGGCAAGGGCTTCGAAGTCGAAACCGAGCACACCTGCCCCTGAGCGGCAGTCTGCGCAGCCGCAGGCGTAGAGCGCGTGCACGTTGGCCGGAGACGGATACCGCGCGTGATCGACGCAGAACCCGTCGATCGAGTAGCGAGCGACCAGGTCGAGAAGCCCGTCGCCCACCCATTCGTTGAGGGCCCTCCTGCTCGGACACAGACCAATGCCCCAGGACTGGTAGCGCCGGTCCAGCGGCAGGCCGTCCAGATCCTGCATCGCCCATTCCGGATAGACGTCACCGCCGTAGCTCCACAGGCCCAGGTGCCCCCAGACCTCAATGTCGACGGCACGGGCCGCATCGATCAGGCGACACAACGAACCGTCGTCGAAGCCGCCGACAATCCCAGCGACCGGCGGGTAGATCCCCTAGGCCGCTCGCGGCCAGCGGTCTTCGCGGCAACGCCAATCCTCGAACGGCCCCCGGGCGGCGATCCCGGGTGTCGCGGCAAATCCCGAGGTGTGGCAGACCGAACTCTCCGGCATGATCGTGGTCAACCCAATCTCGTCCCGCAGCTGTTTCAGCCAGTGCGGATTCCGCGCGACCGCGTCGGTATCGCAGAACCAAATGATCCGTCTGGGGTGGCTCACAGCCAACCTCCTCCATTGCCTGCCGGCCCGTCGTGCCGTCGGCACGGGCCGGTCACCTGAGACCTGGACCTCGCCGTCACGGAACACTGGCGTCAGCGCTCCGTCGGCTGGACCACGTCCTCGTCTTTCGCCCCTAATATATGATCGGATCACGGCGTGATCCGGCGAACTGCAACGCGAACCGGAGGCAGACGGCCGGCATGTCCCGCCTGGCGCCCAGTGCCCGCCCTTGCGGCCCTGGCCACTTTCGGGAGACATTTGCGGCTTCTTCCCATCCGGAGGGATCGCGATGCAACAGATCGGGCGCAGGCTCTGCGACGGCGCGGCGCGGGGCTGGCTCGCCGTTTGCCTGCTGACCGCCTGCGGCTCCGGCGACCTCACCCTCAACGAGGCCGATCCGGACGTCGTCTCCCCCAAGCCGGCCTTCGCCCAGGTGTATCCGATCTTCCAGCGTGACTGCACTCCCTGTCACTCCGGTACCGACGAGGGCGACGGGGACGACGACGGACGGGGCCGGACGGCGGCCAGGCCCGCCGGCGTGGAACCCGGCCTCGAGTCGTGCCGGTCGATCGTCAAGAATCTCAGGAACGTCGAGGAAACGATCTTCGTCGACAACGACATGCCTCCCGGAGCCTGGCCGCGCCTGACGAGCATGGAGAAGCTGACCATCGAACGCTGGATCGCGCGGGAGCCGGAGACCCGATGCGACTAGTCATCATCCGACTCCTGGCTGCGGCAATGGGACTCGGGGCCGCAACCGCGCACGCCACCCCGATGTACGCGGCACGCTCGGCCCGCACCTGCGACACCTGTCACGTCACCCCCAACAAATGGGTGAACCCGCCCATTCCCCAGCGCAAGTGCAACATGTCCTGTCAGGTCTGTCACGTGGACCCGACGGGAGGGGGAGCGCGAAATGCCGCGGGCCGGTTCTTTGGTCGCTCGCCCCTGCCGATGATAGCAACCAGTCCCCGACCGACCGATGACTGGGATCGCAACGTCCCCATGATCGGCCGGCGCGACCGAGCCACCACCTACGACCACAACCTGCCACGGGGCCCGAACACGTTCGCGGCGGCGGCGGAGAAGTTTCCGGAGTTCGAGGCGGCCATCGCCGACGGGTGGGCCTGGGGAACGCCGGGCGGCAAGCCGCACAGGTATGGCCTGCTGCAGGGCCGCTACGAGCGTCTCAATGCCGACCCGGTGTTGCGCGTCGGGGTCG
>CAYWBJ010000194.1:0-22095 GCA_964456165.1 uncultured Gemmatimonadaceae bacterium
GCGGCGCCGCTCCCGGCGGCGAGGCCGAGCGCTTCGAAGCCCCCGTCGCCCCGGGTGGGCAGCAGGCAGTTGGGGTGCGTAGCGTTCGTGAGGAGGATGTCGACGGCACCGTCCCGGTCGAAGTCGCCGGCGGCGATGCCCATCGACTTGGCGTGGGGCAACAGCATCCCGGCCGCTGCGGTGACCTCGACGAAGGAGCCGTCGCCGCGGTTGCGGTAGGCGCGGCAGGTGGACCCGGGATACTGCTGCGGGGTGGCGTAGGACTTGGTCTTGCCGTCCAGGCTGGTGTAGATGTCGGTGGCCGGCGACCAGCGCACGTAGTTGGTCACCACCAGGTCCAACCAACCGTCAGCGTCCATGTCCACCCACATGGCCGCGGTCGACCACTCCGGGTGCTCGCCCCCCCGCTCGTCGCGCCAAGTGTTGCCGACCACGCCGGCGGCGGCGGCGCGCTCGCGGAAGACGCCCTCCTGGTTCTCCAGCAGCAGGTTGGGTCCGAGCGTCGTCACGTAGAGATCGGGATCGCCGTCGGCGTCGTAGTCGGCGACCGTGACGCCCATCCCGTACGCCGACAGCGCCAACCCGGCAGCCGCGCTCACGTCGGCGAAGCGGCCGTCGCCCAAGTTGCGATAGAGAGCGCTGGTGGCCGGCTTTTCTCCATCTGCCAGCCGCCAGTGTCGGCTGTTGACCAGGAACAGGTCGAGCCAGCCGTCGCCGTCGTAGTCGAACAGGGCGCCGCCACTGCCCATGGTCTCCGGCATCCACTTGTCACCCGTGGCGCCGCTCTCATGCACGAAATCGATGCCGGCAGCGGTGGCAATGTCGGTGAAGCGGACCTCCGGCGCCTGCCGGGACCGGCGGCCGGTAGCGTAGTCGGCGGCGGGCGGGCGGGCGTACTCCGCCGCCGGCACCGGCGCCTGCTCCTCCTCCTGAGAACAGGCCGTCAGCAGCGCGGCGGCCATTAGTACTGCCAGCCGCATCAACCGACCCCTTCCGGCGCCGCGTTGTCACCGGCGTTCTCCGCCGTTGGCGCCACCAGCAGATGGATATGTATCGGCTGCACCTCCCGGTTGTCGTCCGGATGCTGCAGGCGGTAGGTGCGGGTGAGCTCCTGCGCCGACTCGTCGATCTGGTAGGTCCGGTAGGCGGCCTCCGCGGCGCCGGCCTCCACCTTGCGCCCCAGGCCGCGCAGCGCCAGCATCCGGTGGTAGTGGGCGACCCGGTCCTCCGGGTCGATCGCCAGGACGCGATCGAGGGCTTCCAGCGCCGCGTCGAACTGTTCGTCCAGGTAAAGCACGCGACCGAGATTGCGCCAGGCCAGGCGGTCTTCCGGGAAGTCGTGCAGGACGCGGCGATAGGCGCTGGCCGCGTCGCCGTAGCGCCCGTCCTCCTGCAGGACGACTCCCCATACCCAGGCGGTCTGGGCATTGCCGGCGTCCAGCTCCTCGCACCGGCTCAGGTATTCGTAGGCTAGCTCAAGACTGCCGTCGCGCAGCGCCACCCGCGCCAGGTTGCGGGGGCCGTCGAGCCGCTTGGGCGCCAGCTCCGCCACCTGCGCGAAGGAGCGGGCGGCCCCCTTGGTATCCCCCTGCAGCAGCAGGCCGATGCCATGGTCGTTGAAGCGTTCCCAGTCCGCGGCTGGCAGGACGACCGACATGTCCTGCAGAGCCGGTGTGGCCGCCACAGTCAGCCGCAGCTCGGCAGCGGCGATCTCAGTGATCGGCAGGTCCGGCACCCGGTCGAAGCGGGCAAAACCCTCCGGGTTGGTGGCGTAGGCGAACTCGGTGTAGGCACGATCGAACTTGCGCCACATCAGCCGCGCCCGCAGGGTGGCGGTGGAACCGGCGAGAGCGGCCGGGATCTCAACCCGGAAGTGGGCAACATCGGCGGTTCCAGGGCCGATCACGCGCACGTACACCGGCGCGACGATGTCCTGGGCGTTGCGCCGGTGGATCGCCTCGCCCCGGGCGTCGACCATCAGGGCCTTGTAGAAGTGGGCGGCCGGGTCGACGTGGGCATCCGGCCGGAGGCCACCACTCAACGACAACCGCTGCCCGTCGCCGTCCAGCAGCGACACTTCCAGCCAGCCCTCGTTCGAGTCGTTGGTGCCGCCCGGAAAGGTGTGTCCCACTCCCAGGTTGCGGACCACCACGTCGAACTCTAGCGCCTCGCCGGCGACGACGCGGGACGGATGCCGTTCCGGCGCGAACGTCATCCTCTCGCCTCGCTTGAGGGCAAAGATATCGACGCGCAGCTTGCCGTCCTGTAGAAACTGCTCGGTGCGATGGATGGTCTCCTGGTCGCCGCGCAGGAAGGGCAACGCCGTGTTGACGGCGAGAAACCGGTGCGAGCGGACGGTGCCATCGCGGGCGGAGACATCGCCTAATGGCGCCGGCTCCCGCGGCATGTGGCAGTCCTGGCACACCCGCTTGGCCGGCGGCAGGTAGAACGTGCGCGACGCGTTCAGGGACACGCCGCTGTCGTGCCAGTTGTCGTATTCGTTTTGGCCGCGCAGCCATCGATAGCCGTTGACCCGGGTGTCGAGACTGACCTTGTGGCAGGTGGCGCAGTACTCGGATGTGCGGAAGACCGGCTTGAGCATCTGCCGCTTGTGCACCGTCGGCCGCGCCTTCAGGGCCGTATCGTGCAGGAAGCCGCGCAGGTCAGTGCCGGCGTCGGCGAACAGGTACGGGTCCTCCTGGGCGTCGGCGATGTTGTAGTTGCCGTTACCGGTGTTGTCGTGGATGTGGTCGATGGCGTGGCAGGCCAGGCAGGTGAGCCCGGCCTGGGCCTGGGCCGTGGTTCGGTCGATCGTCTCGGTCATCTGCCCGGCCAGCATCAGCGCCGGGTCGTGGCAGCCGGAGCACCACTTCGACTTCACCCGGCCCTCGCGCCCGTGCAGCTCGGGAAAAGCATCCAGGTGCTTTTCGAGCTCCTCGTTGCCGTGCATCGACGTGGACCGCATGTGGTTTATGGTCGCCTCGTAAAACGGGTTGTTAAAGGAGGCGAAGCGATGGGCCGACCGCGACCACTGCTCGACGATGTCGGGGTGGCAGCGGTCACAGGTCTCGGCTCCGATCATTTCCTCGGCGACGAAGCCGTTGCGCTCGATGTCGGCGGCCAGACGGGCCGCCTCCGGCAGGTCACCGCGGGTGATGATGCGGGACGGCAGGTAATCACCGGTGGTGGTCGTCGTCGCGGCCGGAAAGAACGGGCTCCGTGGCGGCACGAAGTTGGCCGGGATGAAGTCGGCATCGCTGTGATCTGCGACCACCCGGTCCTTGGCGCCCGGGCCACGGTGAGTGCCGCTGGCGAACGCACGTTCCGCCGCCACCGTGTACTGGTCGCTGTCGTAGCTGAGGCCGTGGATGGCGATCGCCGCCGCCAGCGTCGCGGCGGTGGCAGCCGGCACCAACCTCCGGCTCAGACGCGAAGGCTTCCAGAGCGAGACCTGGCGGTGGATCAGGTAAAACACGGGCAACAGCAGCGCCGCGCCCACGTGGATCCAGAACGCCCAAGCGTTCTCGCGGCTGTTGGCGGCGCTGAGGATGAAGAGCCCGGTGACCGAAAGAATCAGGCCGAGCAGCAGGGTGATCAGACCGGTGTAAATCGCCCGCACCCGGCTGCGCCGCCACACTGCCGGCAGGTGCCAGCCGACAAAGCCCAACCCCAGCAGCATCAGCACCAGGCCGACGCCGGTGTGGGAGAGCACCATGCCTTGGTAAAACTTGGGCAGGGAGAGGTCGGAAACCGCGAAGTACTGAATGTCCAGGGCGTCGGCCAGCCGGTTGGTCGACAGGTAGAGGGTGTCGGCCAGCATGAAGACGGCGAGGACGACGACGAGCTGGAGTAGCCGCTTCTGGCGCGGGCCAATACGGCTCGGGCGCTGGTCGCCGCGCGGGGGACGGGCCTGGGTCATGTCAGAAATTCGTGCGTCTGCCGCGCCACGATCAGCTCCTCGTCGGTCCGCAGGGCGTAGATCGCAACCCCGCTGTCGTCGGCGTGCAGCGCGCAGCTGCCGGCGACGGCGTCCGGGCTCTGGTTGTTGCGCTCGGGGTCCAGCCTTGCCCCTAGAAAGTCGAGCCCGGCCAGCACCTGCTGCCGCACGGTGCGGGAGTTCTCCCCGATGCCGCCGGTGAAGCTGATCGCCTCCAGCCCGCCCAGCTCCACGACGTAGGCGCCGAGGTAGTCGCGTACCGCAGTGGTCAGAACTTCGATGGCCAGCGCGCACCGAGGGTCGCCTGCCGAGGCCCGCGCCTCGATGTCACGCACGTCGTTGTGGCCGCACAAGCCCAGCAGACCGCTGGCACCGCTGCACTGCTGCAGCACCTGCTCGAAGCTCAATCCCTCCTCGCGCATCACCAGCTCCAGCGCAAACGGATCGAGATCGCCGATGCGGTTGTTGTGCGGAACACCCCCCTGCGGCGTGAGCCCCATGGAGGAGCCGCGAGAGACGCCGTCGTCGATGGCACACAGGGAGGAGGAACCGCCCAGGTGGCAGTTGATCTGTCGCAGGCGGCCGGGACCGTTCAGCTCGCGGACCTTCTCGGCGGCGTAACGGTGGCTGGCGCCGTGAAAGCCGTAGCGCCGGATTCCGTACTGCTCATACCACTCGTAGGGAACGGCGTAGAGCTGCCGGCGCAACGGCACCTGGCCGTGGAAGGCGCTCTCGAAGCAGCCGATCAGACGGGCGGCCGGCACTACCGCGGCAAACTGCCGGATCGCCGCCACGTAGGCTGGGTTGTGGGCAGGGGCTAGCGGGTAATAGGCGATCATCCGCTCGACGACGTCGTCGTCCAGGTCGACGACGCCAGTGACGGCACCCGCGTGCACAGCCTTGAAGCCCACCGCCTCCAGCTCGGCCGTCGACGCCATCACTCCTTCGGGACCCACCAGCCGGCCCAGCGCCTCGTCGATGGCAGCGGCGTGGTCGGGCAGGTCACATTCCAGCTCGATCTCGTCCCCTTCACCGAAGCAGAATTCGTGCACGCTGCCGCTACCGCCAATGCGGTCCATGCCGCCGCGCGCCAGCACCCGCGCCGCGGGCATGTCGTAGAGCTTGTATTTGAAGGAAGTGGAGCCTAGGTTGGCGACCAGGACCCGCATCATCTGCTCAGGGCCGACTCGGACTGCCGTCGGGAAGCCGCGTCTGCGTCCAGACGTCCACCTGATCGACGCAGGGATAACGGGTGGCCAACTCTTCGTCGACATCGATCCCGAGCCCGGGCGAATCGTTGGCGTACATGTAGCCGCCACGCACTTCCGGCGTGCCCGGGAAGACCTCGTAGACCTCCGGGCTGAAGCGGCACCACTCCTGCACGCCGAAGTTGGGGGCCCACAGATCCAGGTGGAGATTGGCGGCGTGCCCTACGGGCGACGTGTCGCCGGGACCGTGCCAGGCGGTGCGCACACCGTACATGTTAGCAAAGGCGGCCACGTGCCGGGCCGGCGTGATGCCGCCCATCTGGCTCACGTGCATGCGGATGAAATCGATCAGCCTGCCTTCGATCAAAGGCTGCCACTCGCGCGGGTTGTTGAACAGCTCGCCCATGGCGATCGGGGTCGCGCACTGCTGGCGGATGTTGCGGAACCAGTCCAGGTCCTCCGGGGCCAGCGGGTCTTCGAGGAAGAACAGCTTGAAGCACTCCATGTCCTTGGCGAAACCGACCGCATCGATCGGGGTCAAGCGCTCGTGGATGTCGTGCAGCAACTCCACCTCGTCACCGACGGCGTCGCGCACGGCCTCGAACAATTCCAGGTGAGCGCGCACGTAGGCCCTCGGGTTGAAGTAGGCGCCGGGCTGCGCCCCGTCCGGTCTCGGGATCTCCGACTCCACGCCGCCGTAGCCGCCCAGCTGTACCCGGATGTGGCGATAACCTTCGGCCTGTAGCTGCCGCACGCTGTCGATGGCCGCCTCGACGCTGTTGCCGCCGGCGTGCGAGTAACACGCGGCCGCCTCGCGGCACTTGCCGCCCAGAAGCTGGTAAACCGGCATGCCCGCCCGCTTGCCCTTGATGTCCCAGAGCGCCTGGTCGACACCGGAGATGGCGTTGGTCAGCACCGGTCCGTTGCGCCAATAGCTATGCACCATCGCCATCTGAAAGATCTCTTCGATGCGGTCGACGTCGCGGCCAATCAGGTAAGGCTTCAGGTGCTGCTCGATCGCCGCATGGACAGCCCGGAAGCGCTGGGTGAAGGTCGCACAGCCGACACCGTGAAGACCAGGCTCGGAGGTGATGACCTTGACGACGACCAGATTGATGCCCCCCGGGCGCGTGAGAATCGGGACTACGTCGGTAATGTGTACGGGTGGCGTCATCGGGATGACTCGACGAATGGTGTCGAAGCTGCGGTCTCCGGGTAGGGTACGGCCCGGGTCGCGTTCTTGTCAACCAACCCGGACGGGGTTAATTTCTTCCAGTTAATGACCGTCTTTGAAGCACTCCTGCTCGGTGTCGTCCAGGGCCTCACCGAGTTTCTGCCGATCAGCAGCACCGCTCACCTTCGCGTCGTCCCCCACTTCCTCGGTTGGCCCGATCCTGGCGCTGCCTTCTCCGCCGTCGTCCAGCTGGGTACCCTGTTGGCGGTCTTTATCTACTTCGCCGGCGACATCCGCCAACTCATCGCCGCCGCCATCGACAGCCTGCGACATCGCGACCTGAACCACTCCAACCACGCCCGCCTGGCCTGGTCGATCCTCCCCGGTACACTGCCGATCGCAGTGCTGGGGCTGGCCTTCCAGGGCTTCATCGAGAGCGACGCTCGCAGCCTCCAGCTGATCGCCACGGCCCTGATCCTGCTAGGCGCCCTGCTGGGCGTGGCCGAGCGAGTCGGGCCGCAGCGGCGGACCATGGCCGACCTGGGATTCTGGCACGTCCAGGTCATCGGGCTCTGCCAAGCGCTGGCGCTGATCCCCGGCTGCTCGCGCTCGGGGTCGACGATCATGGGCGGACTCTTCATCGGCCTGGAGCGGGCGGCCGCCGCCCGGTTCTCGTTCATCCTTGGTCTGCCGGCAATCGGCGCCAGCGGCCTGCTGCAGCTGGGCTACCTGATCGAGACCGGCATCGGCGGCGCGGGTCTGGTGGCCGTCGCCCTGGGTGTGGGCGCGGCCGCTGTCAGCGGCTACCTCAGCATTGGCTTTCTCCTCCGCTTCCTCGCCACACATCGCACCGATCTGTTCTCCGCCTATCGCATCGTCCTGGGCGGTGTCATCCTGCTTACCATCGCCTGAACGGCGCAAAACAAGGAGAATCAAATGTATCCCAACCCATTGAAGCAGAAGCTGCAGCGCGGCGACCTCGTGCTCGGCACCTCGTTGTCGGCGCCGACGCCGCTGGTGACCGCAATCCTGTGTAAGACCGGTGTCGACTTTATCTGGATCGATACTGAACATCAGGCGTGGGCCACCGAGACGATTGAGACCCTGCCGGTGCAGATGCGCCACGCCGGGGTCGCGCCGATGATCCGGGTCGCCGAGAGCAACGGCGCCCTGATCAAGAAAGCCTGCGACGTCGGCGGCGTTGCCATCATGGTGCCGCAGATCAGCACGGCGGAAGAAGCGGCGCAGGCCGTCTCCTACGTGAAGTACCCGCCTTTGGGCGAGCGCGGCCTCACGCCGACGTGGAGCGTCGCCGCCGGGCTGGATTTCAACGAGGTGATAAAGACCGCCAACGACGAGATCGTCCTCGTCCTGCAGCTAGAAACCCAGGCGGGGTTCGAAAACCTGGACGAGATAAAGCAGGTACCGGGTATCGATGTGATCCTGGTCGGTCCGCTCGATCTGTCCGCCTCGGTGGGCACGATCACCAACACCGGGTCCGAGGAGGTCCAGGCCATCATGCGCGAGGTGCCCCGCCGGCTCGAGGGCAGCGGCATTGTCACCGGGACTACCCTCGTGAACGTGGCCGAGATGCAGCAGAAGATCGAGTGGGGTTTCCGATTCATGAACTGCGGCAGCGCCATCGGCTACGGCGCCGAGATCGTGCGGCAGAACCTGGAGACGCTGCGGGGGTAGGCGCGCACCCGTCGGACTGGCAATCAGGCAGGGCCGATGAGGGCGGCGACGCTGCCCCAACGTCTCGTCGCTAAAACTCTTGGTCAGATAGCAGTAGGCGCCGGCGTCTTGGGTCAGCGGGTACTCTTGCCCGAGAGGACGAACCAGATCGTCTGCAGCATGATCTTGAAGTCCAGCTTCAGGGATAGATTCTCGATATAGTACAGGTCGTACTCGACGCGACCCCGGGCGATCCCGACCCAGTCCTTCGAATCCATATCGAACTGGTGCTTGGACTGCGCCCACCCGAGCAGGCCGGGCCGCACATTGAAACGCCGCATGTAGAACGGTATGTGCTCGCGGAACTGCTCGACGAAGTAGGGGCGCTCCGGCCGCGGACCGACCAGGCTCATGTCGCCCCTGAGGAAATTGAGACACTGGGGCACTTCATCCAGATGCAGCGCGCGCAGGCCCACGCCGACGCGGGTTATACGCGGATCCCGGTCACCCACCCAGACCGGCCCGGTCCCCGCTTCAGCGTCGGTCACCATCGAGCGGAACTTGAACATCGTGAACGGCCGCCCACCCCGGCCCACCCGCTCCTGGCGGAAGAGGATGGGTCCAGGAGATTCCACCTTGATGGCGATGGCAATCAGCAGCCATAACGGCGCCAGCAGGATCCCGACCGCGATGGCTACGGTGATGTCGATGAAGCGCTTGGCCGCCTCTTCCCATGGCGACATCAACTCCGGTCGCATCTCCATCAGCGGCACGCCGTAGATCTGGTTGGTGCGCACGTGGCCGGTGACGATGTCGTAGAGATCGGGAGTGATGCTGAAGCTCACCGGGTAACCCTCGGTGGCGTTGACGATCTCGAGCACCTCCTCGTGGGAGTTGGATTGGAGTGCGATCAGCACCGCCTCCACCGCGTGGTCGCCGACGATCTGTCTCAGCTCCCGCTCTGACCCCAGCACCGGGAGCCCCTCCACCTGCTCCTTCTTCTCCTCGTCGCGGGCACTGACGAAACCGACGATGTTGAAGCCCTGTGCCGGGGACGACCGTAGATCGTGCAAAAGCCGCACGCCACGGCTAGCTCTGCCGACGATGACCGCGTTGTGCTGGCCGATGCCGCGTACCAGCAGCTGGCGCTGGAAGCTGCGGATGGCAACCCGACCGCCGGCGACGAGCACCACCAGCGTCAGCCAATAGCTGAACATCAGCGCCCGGGTCAGCGGCAGCGGGTCCTTGGGGTCGAAGGTAACGACGAACCAGAGCAGCGTGCCGATGGTGACTACCTTGAAGGCGTTAATGATCTCGTCGAAGCGCGACTGGGTATGCTGGTCCCGGTACATGCCGTTGAGCACCATCAGCAACATCCAGCACAAGTAGATCGTCGCCAGCACGTCGTAGTACCAGAACAAGGTGAAGAAGAAGGTGGGGCCGGCGGCGGTGCCGGGGTGAGCTTCCCGCCAGGCCAGCTCGATCCCGACGGGGATCTTGCCACCGATGAACTTGAGCCAGAGCAGCATGATCGACGCGGCGTTGATGGCGAAGAAATCGCTGAATAGCAGCAGTATTTTCTCGCGTGTTGTTGACATTGGCGTTACCGGCCGTCCTCCACGCCCACCGACCGCGTTCCCAACTGGGCGACGTTGACCGCGGGCAGCCCCAGCTGCACGAGCTCCTCTTCGGGGACGATCCCCTGCCGCGTGATCAGCAGCATGTCCGCCCGCTGCCGCAGGGTCTGCCAATCCACCAGGCGATCGGCGAAGTCGGGCAGAACCCGGGTTAGATAATTCAGGTTGGTTCCGATGAGCATGTCGACGACGATCTCCGGCTCGTGCACGACCACTTCCTTGCCGGCGGCGAGCAGTTTCTCGACCAGCCTCATCGCCGCGCTTTCCCGCAGATCGTCGGTGTTGGGCTTGAATACCAGGCCGACCATGCCGATGGTGCCGGTGTCGCCGGTGATCAGCTCGCCGGCGATCCGCTCCAGGTGGGCGTCGTTGCTCGGCACGATCGCATCGTGCACCGGCAGCTGCAGACCGTGCTGCGCGGCCAGGTAGTTGAGCGAGCGCACGTCCTTGGGCAGGCAGGAGCCGCCGAAGGCGAAGCCGGGGCGCAGGTAGGCACTGGAGATGTTGAGCTTGGTGTCCAATGCAAATGCGCTCATCACCCGTGCCGGGTCGGCCTCCAGCTTCAGTGCCAACGCTCCGATCTCGTTGGCGAAATCGATCTTGAGCGCGTGGTAGGCGTTGCAGGCCAGCTTGAGCAGCTCCGCCTCCTGGTAGGTGACCGTTACCAGCGGGGCCTCGACCCCCCCGTAGACCTTGGCGATCGTCTCCGAGTCGAGGTCTAACTCGCCGGCACCAGCCGCGACGCCAGTGCCGACGATGGTGAACGGTGCCTGGCGGAAGTCGGCCAAGGCGCTGCCCTGGCGCAGGAACTCGGGATTGAAGTAAAGCTGGAGTCGCTCCCCCACCTTGCGCTCTGCTGCCGCCTCCAGGCAGGGCCGCACGCGATCCCGCGTCGTACCTGGTGGCACCGTGCTGCGCAGCAGGACGGTGAAGTCGCGATCGGTGCCACGCAGGCCGCAACCGATCTCCTCGGTGACAGCAAGCACGTAGGAGAGGTCAGTACCCTCCTCCAGCGTCGTCGGCGTGCCAACACAGATGAGGGCGACGTCGCTGGCCGCCACGCCCAGCTCCGCGTCGGCAGTCACCGTCAGGCTACGCGCATCCAGGACCTGCGCCAGGCTTTCATCCAGGCCCGGTTCCCTAATGGGCGGAATGCCCTGCTTGAGTCGTTCGATCTTAGTCGGGTCCTTGTCGACGCCCCAGACCCGATGGCCGCTCGCTGCCAAACAGACAGCGGTGACCGAACCAACGTACCCCAGACCAAACACCGATATATTCATCTGCTGCGCCCCTGCCTCATGGCCCTTCTCGGGGATCCTGCGCGCCGCGGCCTTTCTTCTTCGCCACCTCATCCTCGAACATCTGCTCCAGACGCTCGAAGTGAATTTCCCAAGTCCAGTGCGCCTCGATGAAACGGCGCCCGGCCGCGCCCAAACGCCGCCGCAGCCCCTCGTCGGCCAACAGCCGGATCACCTGGTCGGCGAACTCATCCGCGCTCTCGCCGGCAAGCAGGTGCTCGCCCAGCTCTGCCCTGATGCCCTCGTTGGCCACCGGCGTGACGACCATCGGCAGCCCGCAGGCCATCCCCTCGAGGACCTTGTTCTGCAGGCCGGCTCCGGCCCGCAGCGGATCGATGCCGACGGCGGCGCGGCGCAGCCAGAGGTAGACGGATTCCACCTCGCCGGTGACCTCGACGCCTGCGTCACCGGCCAGGGCGAGAATGCTGGGGTCGGGACTGGCGCCAACGATATAGAAAACAGCGTCCGGAAACCGCTCCCTGACGCGGGGGAAGATGTCCCGGTAGAAAAAGATAGCGGCATCCACATTGGGCCGGTAGTTCATGTTGCCCGAGAACACGATCGAGTGGGTCTCGCGCCCAGCCGGAGTCGGCTCCGCGTCCAGCGTCACCCCGTGGGGGCACTCGAAGAAGCGGGAGTCTGGTTCCGGACTGATCGCAGCGCGGTCGACATCCGAGATCACCAGGCTGCGGTCGAAGCGCTCCAGCAGGTCGCGCTCGAATGCCCCCAGGCGCGCGGCCTCGTGTTTGAAGGCGAGGCCATAGATCGGATTCCGCTCGTACTGCGCCAGCCGCTCGTAATTGAGCCGCATCGAGATCTGCATCGCCAGAACCCGCACCGCCTGCGGCGCCCGGGTCATCTCCGTCAGGTACCGGGCCGCTCGCACCGTGTGGGCGTACAACACGTCGTAGTCGCAGCCGGCAGCCAACTCATCGACGGCGGCGCTCACGACCGGGGAGTAGCACCAGACCGCCTGCAGGGGTTGGCGGCGCAGCACCGCGCCAGCACCGTTGATAAAGCTGCGCGCGGGTGAGACCGGCACGGTGCGCAGCGTGCGGCAGAATGGCCTGATCGCGTCGCGGTAGGCCGCAGGCAGAGGCTCCGTGGTGCAGGAGACCAGGTCGACGGCGTGCCGTTGGGAGAGGTGTTTGAGCAGGTGGAAAACGGTTAGGGTGTCGCCGGTCCGGGTCGGATACGGAAATCGTGGCGTCACCAGCAGTATGTTCATTTACTCCTGCGGGGTACCTGTCGTGGGACGCGCCGACGACTTCTGGCCGTCGAAGTATAACATAATTGGAATCAACGCGTTATGCAAAAAACCGCGACGGCGCCCGGAGCGCGTCAGGCCGGCACCGCTGTGGTCAGTTCCCGGAAGAAGCTGATCAGCTTTTCACCCTCCACGCCCCAGTTGTACTTCGCCGCTACCGCCTCCCGACCCCGCTGCCCCATGTCGCGACGCAGACCCGGGTCGGCCAACAGTTGCAGGGCAGCTGCCTCCACCGCGTCGGCGTCGAGCGGGTCGACCGCCAGGCCCGAGCCGGTCGCGGCGGTGATCTCCTCCCACTGGGGCGTGTTGGAAACGACGAAGGGCCGGCCCATCATCATGTACTCGAATGCCTTCACGAAGAGGGCGTCCCGGTACGTCGGATCCGGGTGGATCAGCGCCAGGCCGACGTCGGCGCGGACAATCTGGTGGTGGACCTCCCGGTGCGACACCCGCCCGAACAGTTCCACGTTGGCTCCCATCTGCCGCGATGCGATCAGCTGCTCCACCTGCGCCAGCTCGGCTGCCGGGACGATCGGCCCCACCAGACGCAGCAGGACGTCCGGCAGCCGGCGGCGAAGGCGGTCGACGAGCTCGAGCATTTCGTACAGACCGCGAATGCGGCGCACCGAGCCGGTGTAGACCAGCGTCGGCCGGTCCGCCGCAGCCGGCGCGGATGGGACACCGGCCGCCGCTTCCGCCTCCATTGCGGCATAGGTCAGAAGTGGGAAGTTCCTCACCGTCCGGGTGTTGTAGCTGGAGTAGTACTTCACCTGACCAGGAACCACCAGCACTAGACCGTCGAGCAGGGGCAACGCCGTCCGCTCGACTAGCCGGTAAAGGGTGGCAGCCGCGCGTGCCAGCGGCCGGGGCAACCACTCCTTCGTCAGAATTTGCTGATGCACGATTTCGTGAATATCGTAGACGACGCGACGGCCGGTAAACAGCTTGAGCAGGATGCCGATGGGAATCAGCTCCGGGTCGTGGAACGCGTAGAGGTCGGCGCGCTCCCGCAATGCCATGTACCCGACCTGCAACGTCCCCAGCATCCGGCGCAGCCGGCTCCGGGCAGCGGACAGGGGCAGAATGCGGACGCCGTCGGCAGGCTCTCCGGCGCTGTCTTCGCGGGCGATGACCACTACGTCGAAACCGGCGCGAGCCAGCGTCCGTGCCTCTTTCTGGTAGATGCGAGGATCATAGACAAGATGGACCGAACTGAGCATGCAGATCCGCATCGAGCACCTGGGACGACGACGTGAGGGGATGTTCACAAAATGGTGCGGAGCACTGGAAGGTAGGTCTTCGCCCCAACGTGTCAAAACCCGCACCCGCCACCAACTCCCTTGTCTGACCCGGCCAGCCGTCGCGCCCTGATCGGCGGCTACCTCGCCATCTTCCTGCTGACGCTGACTGGCATTGAAGTCACCGCCTTCCTGTTCGGCCGCGCCTATCTGCTCGTACGCGTGCCGTTTCTGCTCTACGCCGCGCCGCGGATCGATCGGCCCACATGGGACCGGTACCTGGCGGTTCGCGATCCCCACCTGGGATGGCCCAATCGGGAGGCCCTGCGCGGCGATGCCTACGACTCGTCGGGAGCCCGGCCGCTGCCCGCCTTCCCGGTGCCGGGCGACGAGTGCATCAGCCTCTACGGCGACTCCTACACCTACGGGGCTGAGGTCTCGCACGCGGAGGCTTGGGGCAACGTCCTGGCCCGGCGGACCGGCTGCCGGGTGGGGAACTTCGGCGTCGGCGGCTACGGCACCGACCAGGCCGTGCTGCGGTTCGCAACCAATGACGGCGATTCGGCGGCGGTCTCCATTCTCGGACTCTTCCCGATCAACATGTTGCGCAATGTCAACCAGTACCGGCACCTGCGCACCGGCGAATCGCCGCTGGGACTAAAACCGCGGTTCATCGTCGCCGGCGACTCGCTACAGTTGGTTCCCTTGCCCGAGCTGACTTTCGCGCAGACGAAGCGCCTGGCCAACGACCCCGCTGTCCTGCTACCACACGAAGTCTTCCTACCCGGCACGGATCTGGGTCCGGTGCGCTTCGCCTTTCCCTTCGGCCTGGCGCTGGGGCGGCTGGCACTGCACCCGCAGGTACGGAATTGGGTGAGCGAACAGCCCAGCTGGATCGACTACCTAAAGCCGGACCATTCCAGCGGCGCGCTGGAGGTGACCGCCCGCCTGTGCCGGCGTTTCGTCAAAGCGTGCCAGCGGCGGGGCAAGAGCGGCTTCGTGGTACTGCTGCCGACGCCCAGCTCGTTCGACTTCTACGTCGAGCACGGCAAGCTGGTCATGGAGCCTCTGGTGACGCGGCTCGAAGCCACCGGCGTGCCCTACCTGGCGCTGACACCCCGGTTCGCCGAACGGCTACGGGATGAGCACTTCGCCGCCGTGATCACCAACTGGCCCAGACCAGGCATGGGCCACCTGAACCCGCGCGGGAATGCCATGGTCGCCGGCTTCGTGATGGAGTATCTCGAGGGGAGCCGGTTAGTCGGAGACCTCTGACCCTCGACCGCCGGCAACGGGCGGGAAAAGTCGACCTCAGCCGGCCTGCAGGCTCTGCGCGTAAACCTGGTGGATGCGCGCCGCCAGACGGGGGTAGTCGTAGTTCTTCAGAACGCGGCCGCGGACCTCGGCCCGGTCGTAGCGGCCATAGTCCGCAAGCACCCTCTCGACGGCGCGCGCCAGGCCAGCCGAGTCCCCGACCTCCACGAGCAGACCACTGGCAGGGTCGACGATCTGTTCGGGTCCACCGCACCGGGTGGCCACCACCGGGATTCCACAGGCCATCGCCTCGACCAGGACCAGCCCGAAGCTCTCGTAATAGCTGGGCAGGACCAGCAGGTCGGCCCCGGCCAGGTGATCCGGCACCTCGTGCCACGCCACCTCGTCGTGCAGGTCGACGCGATCGGCGATGCCCAGCTCGAGGGCGCGCCGTCTGTACGGAGCCGCGGCTCCGGTCGCGCCGCCGCCGACCAGGGCAAGACGCACGTCCGCGCGCTGCCGGCAGAGGATCGCCATCGCCTCCAGCAGCACCCCCACCCCTTTGCGGTCAGTGAAACGGCCAACGTAGATCAAGCGCCAGCCGCCGCTGCCCGCAGTCCGCCCGCCGGGACGGAACAGGGAGCAGTCAACGCCGTTTGGTACGATCTCCACCTTGTCGTCGGGGATTCCGAGATCCACGACCCGGCGCCGCAGGTCCTGGCCGTTGGCGATCACCCCCGCCGCCCCTTCCAGCGCCTCGACCACCAGGCGACGCCAGCGGGTGTCGGCGTGGACCAGCTCGTTCACGTCGGCTCCGTGCACCGTGATGACCACCGGCACGCCCAGCCGCTTCCCCAGTTCCACAGCGGCCCGTCCATCCGGGTAGGCACAGTGGGCGTGGACGATATTTGGCGGGAATGTCGCCGACGCCCGGAGCCCCCGCTCCAGAGCTGCCAGGTAGGCGCGCCACCGGCGGGTGAAGAGCAACCGGTGTGGCGGCGAGAAGCAGCCGGGTCTCGCCACCTCGATCCCGTCCTCCAAACCATGGCGCTCGACCCGCGCCAACGCCGACCAGCGCCCGAAGCCGGGGAGCGGCGGGAACCACGGAGTCGGCGCGATCACGCGCACGTCGCAGTGGGTTTTGAGAAAGCGTACCTGGTTGCGGACGAAACTGCCGGTGGTGAGGGAAGCGGAGCTAGGATAGAGATGCGAGGTTACGAGGACTCTCAAGTCACCCGCAACTCGCGCTCGATCCGCAGGATCGAGAACATCAGACCGATGTAGAACCAGAACATGTTGTTCGAGTAGTCGCCGTTGAACATCTGGTTCACCTGGAAGGCGGCAAAGACGCTGATCATGCCGATCATCAGGGCGCGCAGGAAGGAGTCCTCCATCTCGCGCAGCCCGATCAAGCTCAGCCGCAGGGTGCGAACGACGAACCAGACAAAGGCTATCAGTCCGACGAGCCCCAGTTCGGCGGCGACGGCGGCGACGACGGTGTGCGGCTCGTCCACCAGGCTCCACCACGGGTAGCCTGGCGGCGCATACTCGTTGATCAGAGTCGGGAAGCCGCGCCAGCCGATGCCGATCACCGGGTTGTCGAGCCACATCTCCCAGGCCGTGAGGACCAGGTAGATCCTCGTCGTGCTGGAGGTCCGACCCATCGTGCCGAACTCCTCGACGATGGTGAAGATGGAGATGAAGCGGTCGAAGATGTAGGCGGCGAAGGGTACGAAGGAGCTCAGGCTGACGATCACGACGAAGACCACCACGATCAGATAAAACAGGTACCTCAGCTTCTTACTCAGCCACAACACGACGAAAGCGCCGGCGGCCAGGGAGACCCAGTTGGAGCGGCTGAAGGTGATCAGCGTCCCGAGGAACCCGACCACGCAGGTCAAGCCGAGCACCAGCTGCTGCCAGAGCTTGAGCCGATGGTTGAGCACCAGCCCCAGCAGCGGGATGACACCGCCCACTAGGAATGAGGCGAAGATGTTGGGATTGTGGAAGGTACCGGTGGCGCGCGGGACATTGGCGCCCAGCGCCCCAACCATGCTGACCGGCAGGTGAAACTCGCCCGTGGCCACCTGGTAGGCGCCCATGACCGAGCCGGCCAGAACGCCGATGGTCATCGAGTAAACGACGACCTTGATGGCCTGCCGGTCATAGATGAGGATCTGCGTGAGGTACATGAACAGCACCAGCAGGGCGACGCGGACGAAATTGATCGTCGCCTCCGGCTGGTTCGGCGAATAGGTAAGCGAAATCGCCATAATGCCGAGGAAGAAGAACAACGGCCCCTTGAGCTCGAAATCCGGGAAGTGAGTCGTCCGCCTGATGCAGATATTGACCGGCATGGCAACCAGCATCAGCAGGAAGGCCACGTGGAAACCGGTCAGCGGCAGGTCCAGGAACAGCGACTTCTCCAGCTGCCCGGTGATGTCCATCGCCGTCGAGCCGATGATCAGGGGAATAATCAGCCATGGATAGACGATGACGTAGGCGAAAAAGATCGCTGCCGCCGCCGCACCGATAGCCAGCAGTAGAATCAAGAGTTCGTCGAAGACGACTAGGGCGACGCCGACGACCTGGAGCACCAGGAAGAAGCCGAACCAGCGGTGGTCCAGGGCAATCTGATTGGTGCGGATGTATTCGATTATCGTCATGGTCTCGGGGCAGGGTCCTTATCTGGTGTAATCAGGGTCGCTGCTGCCGCGTCGGTCGACCCGTTCTCAAATATACTGGTCCGTTCCGTTTCGGACCAAAGGTGTGGAGCCGAGGCATTCATCCGCGCCAAATCCTGGACAGGTCGAGAAAGGCCCGCCAGCCCAGGCCGCTGCGGCGGAGAAAGGCGCCGGTGACGATCAGAGCCCAGAGCGCGTAGGCCACCGAGGTAGCCAGCGCCGCCCCACGCAGTCCCAAGACCGGTATCAGCGCCAGGTTGGCCCCCACGTTCACGGCCAGCGCCGCTGCCGGGGCCCACACGGTCACGGCCGGGTAGCCCTGGCCGGCAAGCTTGACGTTGAGCACCGATCCGAAGCCAGAGAAGACCAGCCCCGGCAACATCCACAGCAGCGGCACGTAGGCCACGCCATAGCCCTCGAAGGCCAGCTCGATCACCGGCTCGGCGACCCCGGCCAAAAGGGTGCTCGCCGCAAGCCCGAAGATGAGCGTCCCCTGGGCCACTCGCAGACTCAAGGCATAGTCGCCGTCTTCGCCGCGAATCACCTTGGGAAGCAGTACGACGCCGGCGATGTTGGGCAACCGCTGGACGAGTTCGGCGAAAATCAGCGCCACCGCGTAGACGCCCACCTGCGTCTCGCCGAGGAAATGGTCGATTAGGTAGATGTCGCTGCGAAAGAGCAGGAAGATGATGACCACCGAGGCCGAGCCGCGCCCGCCTACCTCGAACATGCGCCTGAACGCCGCGCCGTCGAACCGCAGCTTCGCTCCCCGCAGCATCGGAACGGCGGCAACGACAGCCGCCAGCGCCACCGCCAGCAGCCAGTTGTCGAGCACCTGCGCCAGCGCCAGCCCGCCGCGCAGGTGGCTCAGGCCGTTGCCGGCCAGATAGGTGGCTATGAAGACCAGCGGGATCGAGGCGTGCAGGCTAATACGGTCCTCGCCGAGGATGATGCCGAGGCCACCCCGCTGCATGACGGTGAGGCCGATAAGTCCGGCCAGTATCACCCAGCCCGAACCGGCCAGATCCAGGGGCAGCTCGAGGCGGGAGCCGAGCCAGCAGAGCGGCAGCAGCAGGCCGGTCAGCAGCAGGCCATAGAGCCACATGTTGGCCAGCACAGCCCCCCTCTGGCGCTCCACCCCGACGGCGTAGGCGCTGCCGCGGTTGAGCCATTCCCCGGCGATTAGGCCAACCAGCATCACCGTCGTGAACCAGATGCGGAGTGTCCCGAAAGCCTGTGGCCCCAGCTCACGGGCCAGCAATGACTGATTAGCGAAACCCAGGGCGAAGGCGGCGCCCGTGCAGAGAGTGCTCAGCGACAGCCCGCGGAGGAAGCTCAACGGCTCGGCCACGGATAAGCCAGGTCAGTGTTGTTAGCGGCGGTGGGCGCGATCAGGAGTGGATCAGGCCCAGCACTTCATCCCGCCTGGCCGCCATCGTCGCCGCGTCCCTCGCCTCGAGATTCAGGCGGAGCAGTGGCTCGGTGTTGGAGGCGCGCACGTTGAAGTGCCAGTCGCCGAAATCGGCGGAGAAACCGTCGAGGCGGCTGGTATCGCCATGGCCGTAACGGCTGGCCAGTTCTTCGATCTTCGCCACCGGATCGTCGACGGCCGAGTTGATCTCCCCCGAGATGTGGTACTCCGCTTCGAGGGGAGCGAGCAGCTCGGAGAGCTTGCAGCCGCGCTGCGAGACCATCTCGAGCACGAAAAGGGCGGGCACGATTCCGGAGTCGGCACTGAAGAAGTCGCGGAAGTAGTAGTGACCGGTGACCTCGCCGCCGAAGAGGGCATCCTCCTCGACCATCCGCGCCTTTATGAAGGCATGGCCGACCCGTTCCATGTGGGCGCTGCCCCCGGCCGCTTCGATACGGTCGGCCACCGCCCAGGAGGCGCGCACGTCGTAGATGATGCGCGAGGCAGGTTGGCGCTCAAGCAGGTATTCGCCAAGCAGGGCGGTGAGGAAATCGCCGGAGACGAACCGGCCGCGGTCGTCGATGACGAAGAAGCGGTCGCCGTCCCCGTCGAAAGCCAGTCCGAGGTCGGCGCCCTCGGCGACGACGCGGCGCTCCAGCGCGGCCCTGTTTTCCGGCTGCAGCGGATCGAGACCGTGGTTCGGCAGGCTGCCGTCCGGCTCCAAATACATCCCCTGCAGCTCGATCGGCGTGCGCTCGAACACCCGCTGCAGGATCGGGCCCACCATGCCGTTTGCGGTGTCGGCCACCGCCGCGAGCGGACACAGCCGCCCCGGCTCTACCACCGACAGGACCTTGTCTACGAAGGCTTCGCTGAGATCGACTGGCTGCACCGCGCCCCGGCGTTCCGGCGTCGGGAACTGGCCCTGCTGCACCAGTCCGCGCAGGTCGTCGATGCCCTCGTCGCCGCTGAGCAGGTACGGCATTCGGCGCACCATCTTAAAGCCGTTGTACTGAGGCGGGTTATGAGAGGCGGTAACCATCAGGCCGGCCGTTTCGAGGGTGGCGCAGGCGAAATAGTATTGGTCGGTGCTGACCATGCCGAGGTCGTCCACGTCGGCGCCCTGGGTCACCAGCCCATCCACCAGCGCCTCGAAGAGCGGCGGTCCGGACAGCCGCATGTCGCGTCCCACGACCACGCGTTCGACACCGAGCAGGGTCACGAAGGCACGGCCGACGGCGTGGGCCACCCGCTCGTCCAGCTGGTCTGGGTAAATCCCCCGGATATCGTAAGCCTTGAAGATAGAGGGGGCTACCGGCATTCACCCCTCGCCGTCACTTAAATCGCCGAACGACGATGTCCAGGTAGCGGACGCCCCGGCAAGCGGGATGGTGCTGAACCAGGATCGGGCTCTGGTAGGTCCCCTGCACGATCCGCTCGGGACCGGTCTCGGGACTGGTGGAGACCAGGAGGCTGATCTTGCGCTTGAGCCGCAACATGCGGGAGGCCGGCGTCGACAGTACCGACATGAATTTGTCCGCCAGCGATCTCCCGACCGGCACCGCGTCGAGCAGCTCGTTGTAAAGATGGATCAGGTCGAACGCAGCGTAATTCAGTGTCTTCACCGGGATGGAGCCGGGATGGCGCAGCAGGCGCCGGCCCCGTTGCATCATATAGCGCAGCGGGTCGGCCAGTACCTGGGGGAGGTCGTCGCGCATCAGCAGCGTTTCGTATTCGTTCACCGTCAGGCCGGCGTGCCGCTCTTCGGGCACCAGCCGCAGGTCGATGCGCCCCTTCTCCACGCCGCAGAGGTCGAGACGCCGGTTGAGGTGCTCGAAAAGGCCGAAACGCGGGGCCTTCAGGTTGAAGGAATCGATCGCGTACTCGGCTGAGGTGGGAATCGCAAAGCGGCTGCGATCGACGATCTCTTCGCCGTCGTAGGCCAGCACCGTAGTGCGGCGGTGTCGACGCGCCTCTTTGAAGACGCCGTCGAGCTCGACGAAGTAGACCGGGTCATCCGGCTTGTGCAGGTAGGTGACGCAGTTTTTCGGCCCGGCGCTCATGAACGTCAGATGCGAGTCGGCGTTGATCGGCTCGTATTCCTTCTCTGACTCGGTGAGTTCGTCGCGCAGCGACATGTGGTCGTGCAGGTAACCGGCATCGGGGGGGAAAATCCGTTGGATGAGGCGGAAGAAGGGGTCCAGCTGCTTGCGGCTGTGCCCCAGACGGGCGCTCACGCCCTGCTCCAAATAGCCGGCGGTGGTGTGAAAGGAACAGTAGACGGCTTTGCGAAAACCGGCAAGAATGTCGTTAGTTTCTTCGCGTACGCACTCGGCGACGTCGATCAACTCGAAACGCTTGCTGGGCTGGATGTCGAGGTTGATCTCAAGCGGTCGGGTTGGCATATATTGCGCTAAAGCCCGAAATTGTTGTTACGTTTCTGTTTGAGCTGGACGATGTTTCGCGGTGAAACTGCTATCGGTCGGGGACGACCCATAGGAACATACATAGAACATACCAAGGCCAATTCTAGGGCGCAACCGGTCGGGACCGAGTGCACCGGCCAGCCCCTCGCAATCGCGTCCGGCAGCGAATGGCTGCCGACTCGCGTTCGCCTTGTTTTTGGAGTATAGAGATAGAGAATGAAATCGCTGTTAGTCATGCGTCACGCCAAGTCGGACTATCCGGCCGACATCCCCGATGACTTCGATCGCCCGCTGAGCAAGCGGGGTCTCAAAGACGCGCCGCGCATGGCCCGCGTCCTCCTCGGCGCCGAGACCACGCCCGACCTGGTCAGCTCGCCGGCGATTCGCGCCAAGGAAACAGTCGCCGGTCTCGAAGAGGGAGGTCTGCGCACCCGCAATACGCGCTTCGACGATCGTCTCTATCTGGCCGACACGCAGACGCTCTATGAGGTTATCAGTGAGCTGCGCAAGGAGTGCAGCAGCGCCCTGATCATCGGTCACAATCCGGGTCTCGAATCCTGGATAGAGGAATTGTGCGGCTGTCGGCTGCGGATGCCGACAGCCGGCGTCGTGGCGATTGATCTGAACTGCACCACCTGGGATCAGTCTTACAACGCCCAGGGCCAGCTGCAGTGGTTTCACATTCCCAAGATCATGCGATCGGCGGAATGAGCGAGCGGGAGTAGCATACTACCTCTCGTAGTACTGGATGATGCGCGCCAGCGCGTCGCTGAGGCAGACCTTCGGATCATAACCCACGAAACTGCGGATCTTCTTCAGATCGGGCGCGCGGTAGACCAGATCCTCGTACGCGCCGCTGGGCCAGGCCTGCTCGTAGGGCACGAACT
>CAYWBJ010000195.1:0-1585 GCA_964456165.1 uncultured Gemmatimonadaceae bacterium
GGTCGGCACCGGTGTGGCCGGTTTTGCCGGCGACGGGGGGCCTCCCCGGGAAGCCCAGATCCGGTTGCCCGACGGCAGCAATCCGCCCCCGGGGGGGGCGCTGGCATTCGGGCCGCAGGGGCGTCTCTACATCGCCGATACCCTCAACCACCGCATCCGCCGGGGCGATTTTGAGCTCGATCGCATCGAGACCATTGCCGGCACCGGGGCGGCCGGGTTCGGCGGCGATGGGGGGCCGGCGATCGAGGCGGCGCTCAACAACCCGCGCGATCTCGTGGTGGGCTCCGATGGCCGTCTCTACATCGCCGACGAACTGAATCACCGGATTCGTGCCATCGACCTGTCCAGCGGCACGATTGCCACGGTGGCCGGCACCGGCGTAGCCGGTTTTGCGGGCGATGGCCAGGCCGCGCTGCAGGCGGCGCTGAATCGGCCCGCCGGTCTCGAACTCGACGCCCAGGGCTATCTCTACATTGCCGATACCTACAATCATCGCATTCGGCGCGTGACCTTCTGATGGCAAAGCAGTCGATGAAGTCCCCGCTGTCCGGGTGGGCAAAATTCTTGCGCCAAAGCGGTCTGGCTGCACTTGCGCTGCTCGTGGTGGCGGCCTGCGACAAATCTCCCTCCGCGCCCGAGAGGGAATATCCCCGGGATTATTCCCACATCACTGCCTTCGCGGGAACCGGGCAGGCGGGTCTGGGGGACGAGGGGCTGGACCCCCTGGAAAGCGAGCTGTACCTGCCCCAGGATCTGACCTTTGGTCCCGACGATAGGCCCTATATCCTCGACTGGAACAACCACCGGGTGCGCATTATCGACGCCGGGATCATGCACACCCTGATAGGCACCGGCGAGTTAGGGGATGCTCCCGATGGACCGGCCCTGGCCGTAAGTCTCAATCATCCGACCCATATCTCTTTCGATCCACTGGGGCGTTTGATCATGTCGGCCTGGCACAATTCAAAGATCATGCGCTACGATTTCAGCAGCGGCCGCATCGAGTCGATTTGCGGCGATGGCAGTCGCACCTATGGCGGGGACGGCGGTCCGGCCGACCGGGCTCAGTTGAACCTACCCAGCGCCACGGCATTCGATCCGCTGGGGCGCATGTACATCTCCGATCAGGAGAACCAGCGCGTCCGCATGATGGACCTCAACGGCGTCATCACCACCGTGGTCGGGACCGGCCGCTCGGGTTTTTCCGGCGATGGAGGCCCTGCGACCGACGCCCAGATCTTTGCCCCGGAAGGCCAATCGGCACCGCCCACCAGCCGCATTGCCACAGACCACTTTGGCAACCTCTACCTGGCAGATACATTCAACAACAGAATTCGCATGGTGGATCTCGACGGCATCATTACGACCGTCGCCGGTCCTAGCGGGGAGCGCATCGACCTCAATTACGGCGTCTTCGGGGACGGCGGGCCGGCCACCCAGGGATAGCTTCTGTGGCCCTGCGATATTGCCATTGGCAGCGCGGGAACCTTGTTTATCGCGGATACCTTCAACAATTGTATCCGCATGGTGGATCCCGCCGGTATCATTACCACTGTAGCGGGTCAGTGCGGCATGCTGGGCTATA
>CAYWBJ010000196.1:0-15599 GCA_964456165.1 uncultured Gemmatimonadaceae bacterium
GGTCGGGCCGGAAGCGAGCACCAACCAGGTGCGGGTGGTGGCGCTGGCTTCTTCGCTTGGGTCGGTGCTGGCCGATGTGGTGGTCCGGCCGCGGGTGTTCACTCCCCAGGGGGACGGGGTAAACGACCGCGTGCGGATCGGCTACACCCTGTTCCGCTTGAACGGGGCCGAAGTGGAACTGGAGGTATTCAACCTGCGCGGTGAGCGGGTGCGGCAGATCTCGTTGGGACCGCGGGACGCCGGACCCCATGCCGACTGGTGGGACGGCCGCGACGATCAGCGGCAGTTGGTGGAGCCCGGCATCTACCTGGCGCGAGTCGGAGTGGCCACGGACGCCGGTGTCGTTCAGCGGGCGCAGGCCGTGGGCGTGGCCTACTGACATCGCCCTGGGGGGGGGACCCGGGGAACCGCCACAACCGGAATCGGAGACCGCAGGTCCATGAAGATCACACGACCGAAGTTCTCACTGAATTTCACGATGAGACGCTGCTGATCGATGCTCCGTCCGGTTCTGGTTTGCTAAAGGTCGGCACCGATGCGGGCATCGTGGGGTATTCCTTCACCCGCATGGATCCGCGGCCGATCATCGAGCAGGCGCGTCAGGCGTTGATCGGCAAGGACCCCCATGCCCTCGAGGAACACCTGAAAAATGAACTCCTGCAGTGGGCCACCACCGAACACGCCCTGTGGGATATCATCGGACTGGCGGTGTGGGGGGTCGATTGCGCCCCAACGGCACGGCCCTCTCGGCTCCTGGCACGCGGAAACCGGATCGCCCCCCTCTTCGCTTAACTGGCCTGCGAAATGATCACCGAAAGCGACGGCTGCGTGCGCATCGAAAACGGGGACCGCAAGGGGGTTCTAAGTGGATTCCTTCTAAATCGATTCACAAGACTAGGTTAGTCAAACTGTGGACGTCCGTCTAAACGATATTCGCCGAAGTCACCTGCGATGGGGGTGGATGTCCCTGCTTGTATTTCTGTGTTTGGGCATTTTCTTGGAAATGCTGCACGGCCTCAAGATCGAGTGGTACCTTTCTGTCGAGACTACTACGCGTCGTCACCTATGGACGTTGGCCCACGCGCATGGAACGCTGATCAGCGTCGTTAACATTGTGTTCGGGTTGAGCGTTCCATACATCTGGAGCAATGCAGAGCCATCAAGGTGGGTATCGCGTTGTTTTATGGGAGCAGGGAGCCTGCTGCCGCTGGGGTTTTTTCTCGGAGGCGTGCGCTTCTACTCAGGTGATCCCGGCTTGGGTGTCGCCCTGGTTCCAATCGGTGGCGCGGCCTTGCTCTATGCGACCATTCACACGGCTAACAGCTTCTGGAGGCGCCAACAAACCGAAGAGGATAACGAATCCGTTGGAGAGAGGAACTAGTGTCCCGTCCCAGGAATCCCTTACAATTCCTGCCGACGATACATCCCGGCTGGCGGCGTTGCCTTCGCTCGCCGTACTCGACAGTACGGTTCGCTCAAGCGCCTTCATGCGGGCAACTACTTACGCCGGTGGCAGGCTCACTGTGACTCGACCAGGTTGAGGCGCCACGACACAAAGGTGAGGTCGGCGGTTGAGACGTGCATGCCCGACAACTAGTGGGTGGGTTTACGCGAGTCTCTCGACCGCGGTGGCGATCGCTACAGGTGCGGCCATCTATGTTGGATTGGTGACTGATGCAGGGAACGAGACCTCCCAGATCCGGTTGAGACAAGCTTTACCGCCGTCTCAGCTTAAGGGTTATGTATCATCACAGGCTTGCCGAACCTGCCACCCGGCTGAGTATTCCAGTTGGCACGATAGCTATCACCGATCCATGACCCAGACCCCGGCGCCCGGAAATGTACTGGCCGAGATCGAGGGCGGACTGTTCAGGGGCGAAACCAGCAGGGTGGGTTCCAACCAATTCGTTCTGCACCGTAGAGACAATGAGTACTGGGTGAAAATGTCACCCTTTTGGCGTCGACAGTGGGAGGAAGGGCTGTCCGCTCCTCACAACAAGCCGATCGACCTCCGCATTGTGCTGATGACGGGCTCACATCGACAGCAAAACTATTGGGTAACCGATCCTCTTGATGACAAACTTGAACTCTTTCCTGTCGGGATCGTCTGGCTGCGCGAGCTGGGCCGACACATTCCCCAAAGGGACGTTTTCCTTAGCACTAAATTGCCCAGCAATCCGAAAATGCGTTGGAGGGAAAAATGTGTCCATTGTCACAGCACTGGTTTTGGCTGGGTGACTGATCGGCAAGAGCTGCGGGTAGCCGAATACGGCATCAGTTGCGAGGCCTGTCATGGTCCTGCAGCGCAGCACGTCCGCAAGAACCGGAATCCCTTTCGCCGTTTTGCTCTACACACGAGTACTAACGACGACATTACGATCGTCAATCCAGCGGAATTAGGTGCGGTACGCTCGATTCAGGCATGTGCCGTCTGCCACATGGCTGTTTCCCAATACACGCTCAGATGTTACGATCCCGGCCGCGACGACCTGGACGATATCCGGAGATCCCCTCCGGTGGAGATGAGAAACTCTATGCCGAACAGGTTCTGGCCGGACAGAATGGTTCGCGTGGGCGGCCGGGAGGGTCCGGCAGTTTTCGATAGCCCCTGCTTTACAACAGACGGCAACTTTACCTGCCTGTCCTGCCATTCGATGCACAAGAGTGCTCCGGATGACCAACTAAAAGCCGGTATGCGTACCAATGAGGCATGTCTGCAATGTCACCAGGACTATCGCACCAAGCTGAGCGACCACACGCATCACCGCGCCAATTCGTCGGGCAGCCGTTGCTACAACTGTCACATGCCACACACCTCGTGGAACTTGATCAAGGCGACCCGAAGTCACCAAATCAGCAATCCCAATCTCGCCAAGGATACCGCGGCGAGACGTCCCAATGCTTGCAATCTGTGTCATCTGGACCGGACGTTGTTGTGGACAAGTAAACACTTGAATCAGTGGTATGGTCACGCACCCGCGCAGGTCACCACCGAGCAGCGAACGATTGGCGCCGGGCCGCTGTGGGCGCTGAAGGGAGACGCCGTTGTCCGGGGCCTCGTCACGTGGAGCATGGGCTGGCAGCCCGCACAACAAGCTGCAGGGACTGACTGGATTGCACCCTATC
This sequence comes from uncultured Gemmatimonadaceae bacterium, assembly GCA_964456165.1. Taxonomy (GTDB): domain Bacteria; phylum Latescibacterota; class UBA2968; order UBA8231; family UBA8231; genus CAYWBJ01. Next base: position 3,127 of record CAYWBJ010000196.1, read on the forward strand.
TCGCCTACCTGGCGACCGACACTTACACTGTAGTTCGCATTGCCGCGCGTCGTTCGCTGCGGACCTTACCCGGATTTGAAGCGCTTGATTTCGACCCGGTTGACATCAAGACGTCGACATGGCAGCAGAATCAAAGGCGCATAATCCAACGCTGGCAGCAGATTACACATGAGCACGTCGCTGATCCAAGCCTGCTGCTTGGGCCGGCTGGCCGGCTGGATAAACAGCGTATCACCGCCATGCTCTCCAAGCGCGACAACACTCCGGTATACATCTCTGAATAGGTGACTGTGCTCCGATGTCTCGAACGGGCCAATGGCAACCTCCCACTAAATTGGGGAGATTCAAAAATAGTGGGTCCTCCGGGGGCAGGCTTGTTGAAAAAGAGGCGTCGGGATTGATTATGTTAATTAACATTTGCTCAGTCGCGGGGAACGTGCTCAACTCCGGCATCTCGAGGCAATCCCACTATCGTCCAGTATGGCAAAACCGGCCCCGTTGAAGGGCACCCGATTCGTACCATCCCAGGGTACTAGAACTAGAGCACGTAAAGTAGTCATTAGATGTTGATTCCCGGTTTGAGGCTTGTTAGCTGGTCACTGTCTTGATGACTTCCGGGTGATCAGGCTGGCCCACGCAGCCCATTGAACCGGCCAAGTTACCGCTCATCATACCCACGCGTCCTCCAGCGCCTTGACAGTGTATTTATAATGCCCCATATAGTTCCTCGTATCCATCTGGAGGTCACGACGGGAATCTTCGGTAGCTGGGCAACGAGAGTGTCGTGACCCTGCCGCCGAAGACCGCGATTGATCGTTGGACGTGATGATTGACGACGGCACGCTGCCGGTATTGAAGGTGGGTCGCTACGATCTCCCAGGCCTCTCCCACGGGAAGTATAGAAACGCGGAGCCGTCGCATCAGCCGTTCGGCGCCAGAACACATCAACATTTCGGCCCGCCCTGGCATCGAACAGGCGGATCCGCAACCTGATGATGCATCATGAACATGGCCACTGCGCTTGAAAACCTCGGAGTCGACGACCAGACGTTGAGCTCTTCGGAGAAGCGTTCCTTGGATGAGAACGGCTTTCTGCTGCTCCCGGGGATCATGACCGATGCGCAGGTCGCCGGGTTCGTCAGCCGGCTGGATGAACTAGCTCAGATCGAGGGCGAAGAGGCCGGCAAGGAAGTCCATCAGGAGGACGGCACCATTCGATTGAGCAACCTGATAGACAAGGATCCCATGTTCGAGCAGTGCATCTCCAACCCTCACTTGTTGGCGGGCATTCACCATATTCTGGGCAATGAATTCAAGACTTCGACGCTGAACGCCCGCGCCGCCCTGCCCGGTCACGGCCTGCAGAAGTTACATGCCGATTGGGGCACAGCGGTCGAGCCGGAGGACTATTACGTCGGCAACTCGCTCTGGCTGTTGTGCGATTTTACTCCGGAGAACGGCGCTACCCGAATCGTGCCGGGGACTCACCTGAGTGGACGGCATCCGAGCGAACTTCCCGATCCGGAGGCCGAATACCCCGGCGAGATTAAGCTGCTTGCTCCCGCCGGCACCGTCGTGGTCTTCAACGCACACACCTGGCACGGAGGTACTCTCAACCAGAGCGATGCGCACAGTTGGAGGCTGCATTCCTTTTTTTGCCGTCGCGATCAGCGCCAGCAACTCGACCAGCGTCAATGGCTGTGTAAAGAGACAGTGGCCAGGCTTTCGGGGGAATCCCGTTTCATTCTCGACGTGGAGGACGTGGAGATGGAACCATGAAGATCACGCACATCGAAATTCTCGCAGATTTTCACGATGAGACAATGCCGATCGATGCTCCACCGGGTTCCGCTCTGCTCAAGGTCGGCACCGATACGGGTATCGTGGGCTATTCCTTCACCCGCCAAGATCCGCGGCCCATCATCGAGCAGGCGCGCCAGGCGTTGATTGGCAAGGACCCCCATGCCATCGAGGAACACCTGCAAAACGGACTCCTGCAGTGGGCGACCATCGAACATGCGCTGTGGGATATCATCGGTAAAGAGGCCGGTCTGCCGGTACACAAGCTGCTGGGCGGCTTTCAGCAGCGGTTGCCCGTGTACCTGACCTGCCTCTGGCCCGGCGCCGACGACCAGTCCCAGGTGGCGCCGGAGCAGGTAGCCGAACAGGCGGTCGCCTACATGGAAAAGGGGTTCAAGGGCATGAAGATCCGCGCCTGGCGCCCGGATCCCATGGAGGATGTGGCCGCCGTGCGCGCGGTCAAGGAGGCCGTGGGCGACGGCATGGAGATCATGGTGGATCGCACCGCCCACGGTCCGGGATGGCTCTGGGACTTCGGCACTGCCTACAAGGTCGCCCGGGCCCTGGAGGAGGCTGGCGCAACCTGGTTGGAGGAGCCCTTCCTGCGCGGCGAGGTCCACGAATCGGCCCGCCTGAACGAGGTCGTCGACATTCCCATCACCGGCGGCGAGGGGGATTGCAAGCTGGAGATCTTCAGGCAGTACCTCGTGCACGACAGCTTCGAAATCCTCCAGCCCGATGCCATCCTTGCCGGCGGTATTCTCAACATCAAGAAGATCGCCACCCTGGCCGAAGCGTTCGGCAAGCGCTGCGTCCTGCACGGCTCCAACGGCTTCGGCCTGGCGCCCGGCCTGCAGATCTCCGCCGCGTTGCCCAACTGCAACCTGATGGAAATCTGCGTAGTCACGCCGCCGCTCACGCCAGAGGAGCACTGGGATAAGGCCAATCAGCTGATCAAAGATCCGCCGCTGTACACCATTCGGGATGGGTACATCGACATTCCGCAGACCCCCGGACTGGGGTACGAGTTTTTGGGGGAATGAGTGGAGACCCTTGACGGCTCCTGGCAGATCGCAACCGGATCGCCACCCGCTTCGCGCAACCGGCACGGGAAATGATCACCGAAGAGGAGGATTGCGTGCGCATTGAAAACGGAGAGCTCGGCCTTGATGTAGAAACGTCCAGACAGTTCTCCTTGCGCGGTATCCACAACAAACGGAGCGGCCGCTACTATGAGATAGCCGAAGCGGCGCCGGCCGCAATCCTCCTTTCCGCCGCCCGCGAGCGTATTCCGATCTCCAGTTGGCGGATGAACCTAACCTCGCCCGCGCGCGATACCGACCATCTGCATGAGCGCGGCTACCTGGCCGGCTTTCACACCCTCGACGTGGCCGACGAGGACTGGTACGAGGTCGAGTTCCCCTTCGGCACCTCCTTTCGCTATCAAGTCCGGGGCACCCCCAACCGCTACGAGGGCTACGGCTGGTTTCGGCGTTGTGTCGATCTGCCTGCGGACGGCGCCGGCGAAACAATTGGGTTCGTCATCGGCGGCTACGACCAGCACGACTGGAACGAGTATTGGATATATCTGAACGGAAGATTGATCGGCCACCGGCTGGCGAACTCCTTTTGGCGGCAACCGGCCGTTATCGAGTTGAGCCCAGGCGATCCGGGCTACTCTGAGTTGCGCTTCGGCCAGCCGAATCTGCTCGCCCTGCAGACCTGCACCCTGCACCGGGCGCGCCCGGACATGCGGGATGACGACGACGAGCGGTACGTGTTCAGCGGCTCACTGGCCGACCAGTTCGTAACCATCGGTCCGCCCTATGATCGGGTTAGCGAATACGAGCTTGTCGACTGGAGCAGTGAAGGGCAGGGAGCAGAGGCCGGGATCCGCGCCCAGCTGTTGAGCCGCCGGCACGATCTGAAGTTGTCCGTCCACTACCGGCTGCGCGACGGCGAACCGTACTTTCACAAGTGGGTCGAGCTCGAGAATACGGGGGCCGATCCCCTTCTCGTGCTGGATGTGGTGGCGCTGGAGTTCTCCACCCATGGTCAGACCAGCACAGGAGGTCGCGGCCATCCGGTGTACCTGGACGAACAGCTGTTCGCTGGCGTCGAGCATCCGGCCGGCATCAACCAGGGATTCGGCGCCGCGATGCGGTTGTGGCACTGCCCCGGAAAGCGGCTGGAGCCCGGCCAGAGCATGAGCAGCCTCCCGGTGGTGCTCGGCGTTGCGACCGTTGGCCAGGCGCGTCAGGCCTTCCGTGACTATCTCATGGACCACGGTCACCGCGAGCCGAAGCCGTTCGCCATCTGGTCGACCGAGGGTATGCACGACTATCCGTTCGCGCCCACCTGGGAGGAGCAGGTCATTCCGGAAGAGAAGATGCTCCAGGCCCTTGACTGGATGGAAACCACCCAGGAAAAGCACGGCAAGTTGTTCGACTACTTCGTGCTCGACGTTGGCTGGCAGGATCACACCTCGGACCTGACCCGATTCAACCAGCAGTTCTGGCCGCAGGGGCCGGAAAGGGTCGTGCAGCGCGTCCAGGAGCTGGGCATGGAGTTCGGCCTCTGGTTTTCCGCCACCATGGCCAGCTGGTCCTGCGGCGGCAATCCGGAGGTACAGGACTGCTTCGTTCCACGACCCGGGAATGAGGCACCGGAGGAGCCATTCGTGCCGGAAGCCGGTCCCGCCGGTTATACGTTCCCCATCTACGATATGCTCTGTCCCGCCTCCGAGCCCTACCGCGGCATCCTTCGAGAGGCGATTCTGCACCACATTCGCGAGAATCGGATGCGCCTGTTCAAGGTCGACACCAGTCACTACGTGTGTCACTCCGAATGCCACGACCATCTGCCCGGCAAGTATTCAACCGAGGCCATGATGGACGTGGTCATCCAGATCGTCGCCGATGCCCGGGAGGCCTGTCCGGACCTGTTCATCATGTGGTACTGGGGCCACTCCTCTCCGTTTTGGGCCCTGTTTGGCAGTGCGGTCTTCGAATGCGGCGTCTCGATGGAGGCGTCGAACACCTCCTCGCATCCGAGCCTGTTTTACCGGGACAGCGTGACCACTTACATAGACGAGGGCACCCGATTTTTCGACGAAGTACCGCCCAACGTGAAGGACAGCCTCGGGGTCTGGATCGGCGACAATCAGTGGGCCAACTTCATGGGCAAAGAGGACTGGCGCAACGCCTGGATCGCGGATCTGGGTCGCGGCAGCCTTATGGCCCAGCTGTGGGGCAATGTTTTTCTGTTCGACGAGGACGAAACCCGGTTCTTGGCCGCGACCCTCGCCTGGTTCCGGGAGAACGCGGAGCTGCTCAGCGGGCCGGTCCCCGCACTGGGCGACCCATGGCTTGGCGAGCCCTACGGCTATCTGCACACCGGTCCGGATCGGGCTTTTCTGTTCGCCCACAACCCCACCTTCCAGCACCGCCTGGTAGCCCACCGGCTAGGCGACGGCAACGGGTCCGGGCGCGACGGCCCCTGGCAGGTCAGCCGCCTCTACCCGGATAAGGCGGCGTTCCACAAGGCGGACGGCTACCTTGATGGAGACTCGCTCAACTGGTGGCTCCGACCTTTTGAGGTGGCGTTGCTACAGCTGGACCGCACCAGCACCGAACCCGGCGCCTTGCATCCGCTCGATCCCTCGCTGCCGCCGGCCCATCCCTCCCGGGCACTATCCTGGAGCCTGACGGAGGGCGAGATCCGCGGCGGCAAACGCACCTTCTCCGGGTCTGTCGACCTGCCGACCATAGAAGTGGAATCGACGATCGGGCTGGTGCTCCGATGCTGGCGCGACGGGGCTTTTTGGCGCAGCACCTCGATCCACGAACTGATTGCATTCGACCTGTCCGTCGACGGACAGCCGGCCGCTTTCACGACGGTACCCGCCCGGAGAACCTGGAGCACCAACAACTGGCTGCTGGCGAAGTTGAACGCCCCTGCCGACTGGTCCGGCAAGCGGATCCAGGTGAAATTGGCTGCCGCCGTAGCAAGCGAAGTCCAGCTGGAGCGGGAAGCCTGGCTGGTTCCCAACTGGTGGACAGAACCGAAATACGAGAGCCCCTAGCGCTGGCCGGTTCCCGGCGCGCTTGTCATCCTGGCTTCCATGACCGTGCCCCTGCAAATCGCCGCCCTGAGTTTCATCTTTTTTCTCTCCGGCGCTGCCGCATTGCTATTCGAGAGCCTCTGGTTTCGACTCGCCGGATTCACTCTTGGAAACAGCGTCTGGGCGAGCATGCTCGTGCTCGCAGGGTACATGGGCGGCCTGGCAATCGGCAATGGGCTTGCCGGGGCGGTCGGATCAGTCGTGCGACGCCCGATCAGACTGTACGCGCTGCTCGAAGGGGTCATCGCCGCGACCGGGATCGGCCTGGTTCTCATTTTTCCGGACCTCACCCGATTGCTGATCCCGTGGTCCCGCCCCTTCCTGGAGTCCTTCTGGAGCATCAATCTTTTCCGCTTTTTCGCCGCCTTCGGCCTCATGCTCATCCCAACCGCCGCCATGGGAGCGACCCTGCCGCTCCTGGTCAGGGCACTGTGCCGGGCGGATTCCAACTTCGGCAGCGCCCTTGGCCGGCTGTATGGCTGGAACACCCTAGGCGCCGTCGGCGGCGCTCTGGTTGGGGAACTGGTGCTGATTGAGCGTTTCGGGTTGAGCGGAACTGGGTGGGCGGCAGGCGGTCTCAATCTTTCCGCGGGACTTTTGGCCTACCTGCTGGCACGACGAGTCGAACGACACCCGGCGACTGTCGATCCGGGTCGGGCCGATCCCAACCCGGTTGCATCGGCAGCCGCAAAGGTCCTCCGATGCCGTGGCTTGCTGCTGGCCGGATTTATCGCAGGAGCTGTCCTGCTCGGGTTGGAAATAGTCTGGTTCCGTTTTCTGCAACTGTTCGTACGCAGCACCAACCTGACCTTTGCGATCATGTTGGCCGCCGTTTTGGGCGGCATCGGTCTGGGGGGCTTGGTAGCGTCCCGATGGATGAAAAGGTCATCTCGGTCGGATGCGTGGGCGCCGCTGATCGCCCTCGCCTGCGGCGCAGCCACGGTTGTCACCTACGCCCTGTTCGATCCGCTCGGAGTTTACCATCTGGCGGCCTGGAAGATTGCCCTGCTGACCGTGCTCTTAGTGTTCCCGAGCGCACTGGGCTCGGGTGTTCTGTTCGCCCTCCTGGGCCAGGCCATTCACCGCAAGACCGGGTCGGACCTCGAGACCACCGCGGCGCTGGCCGCCTTCAACACTACGGGCGGCCTGTTGGGCGCCCTTTTGGCAGGGGCGTTCCTGCTTCCCCATCTTGGCATGGAGGGCTCGTTTTTTCTGCTGGTGAGCTGCTATGGCGCCGTCGCCGTCGCCGCACGATCGCAGACCGAACCCACTCTCGGCCGGCGCTCCCGACTGGTGAACCCGTTTGGAGGCCTCCTGTTCGTCGCCGCCTTGATCCTCTTTCCGTTCGGCTCCATGCAGGATCACCTCGATGCCTCCAGCCGACAGTCGCGGCGCCGTGACGGTTCGACCACCATCGCCGTGCGCGAGGGATTGAGTGAAACCCTGCAGCTGCTGCGCACGGACTTCTACGGCAAGCCGCTCTACTACCGGGTGATGACCAACGGGTTCTCGGTGGCCAGTTCCCACGCCACGGCCAGGCGCTACATGAATCTGTTCGTCTACTGGCCGGTCGCCCTGCACCCGGGGATCGAGCGCACCTTGCTAATCAGCTACGGCATCGGCAACACGGCAAAAGCACTGACGGACACGCGCGAGCTGAAGAGTATCGATATCGTCGATACCTCGAGGGAAATCCTCGAGCTGAGCGGCAGGCGATTCCCCGAGCCTGGCTCCGACCCGCTGGAGGACCCTCGCGTATCCGTCTTTGTCGAGGACGGTCGCTACTTCCTCCTCACCTACGACCGTCACTACGATCTGATCACCTCCGAACCGCCCCCTCCCAACGCCACGGGGATTATCAGCCTCTACACGAAGGAGTATTTCCAGCTGATCCACGATCGCTTGAACGAGGGCGGCATGGTGACCTACTGGCTCCCCGTCCACTCGCTGACAGCGCCCAGCGCCCTGGCCATTCTCAAGGGGTTCTGCGACGTTTTCTCCGATTGCGCCCTGTGGTCGGGTCACGAATTCAACTGGATGATGAGCGGGTCGCGCCACGGCACCAAACCGGTTTCCGCGGCGCGCGTTCGCCGGCAGTGGGAGGACCCGCAGATCCTGCCCACCCTGGAAGAGACCGGTTTCGAAATCCCGGAACTCCTGGCGACCACCTTCATCGCGGACGCCGCAAGTCTCGCCCCTCTGCTCGACGGCGTCGCGCCGGCGCTCGACGACTATCCGCAGCGGGTTTCCCTCGAGCTGCCCGAGTTTCCGGATGCCCCCGATTACCAGCGCTATCGGGAGTGGCGGTCGGTAGCTCGGACCAGACCCCTGTTCGAGAGCTCTTCGTACATCCGGGGGCTGTTGCCGGACTCATTACGCCGCAGCGCCCTCGATTATTTCTGGGTTCAGGATCTGATCGACCAACCAGTTGCGCCCGACAGCCCCACTAGGTTTTCACACCTGGATCAGCTGCTCGAAGAATCTGAGCTGAAGACTCCGGTCTACTGGGCCCTGCGCAGCGAGATCGGCATGCAGCGGATCATCGACTACCTCACCGATTTCACGCCGACCCGCCAACTCTCGTACCCGGCCGTTCCGGACCGGCGTTCGCCGCCGCACAAGCTCTATTACCAGCTCGGCGTCCGCGCCCTGGCCAAGCGGGATTTCGGCTCGGCTGCCGCCTTCTTCCGGTCTGAGTACCGTTACAATCCCGATTTCGTCTCTGACCTGCTGGTCTATTCGCTTTGCAAGGCGGGCGATCCCGTCGCGGCCAGGGAACTGGCCGGGATCGGGAAAGCGCGCGCGAACCGCAACCCGGCCTACCGCTGCTGGTAGCACGATCACCTGGCGGATCCGTATCCGTATCCGGTCGTGCATGCGCCCCCTTTACAAGCGCTGGAGCGAAATCAGCCGTCGTCGGCACGAGAGCCGCGCGGATCTTCGCCCGCCGTTCCCCAGTCCAGCTCCGGCCGCAGATCGGCCACCGCTTCGGCCAGCTGGCCCAGATGTTGGCCATCGATGGTCGCATCCAGGGTGAAGGCTCGACGCCGGTACGCGGTTGCCACAGCGGCCGGCACCCGCAGCACGAAGTCGACCACCCCCTTCTCCCCCGGCGCCACGGCCATGGTCCCGGAGTTGGGTATCGCCGACAATCCGTCCGGTAGCACCAGGCGTGAAACCCCTTCCAGTCAGCCTCATCCAACCGAAACGGACCCCCATGCCCCGGACAGGTCAACTCCGGCTGATGTTCCAGGTAGAGCCGGGCGGTGATGGCATGTGAGTTGGCGTGCACGTGGTTGCGCCAGATGTTGTTGGAGACATAGCCGGAAGCGCCCACCCCGATCTCGTCCCCCGAAAAGGCCACTCGCACGCCATCTATGGTGCCGAACATGGCCATGTGATAGTCGGCGTGGCCGGGGGTGTGGAAGACCTGGAACTCGTACTCCTCCCAGGTGAACGTCTCCCCCTGTTCCAAGCCCCGTTCTACCGCGACGGGTCCGGCGAACGTGCAACCGAGCTTGTAGCCGTGTGGATGTTCCAGAATGTCCACCATGTTTTCGTAGCACCAGATGCGGGTGCCGTGGTGCTTTTGCAGATAGGGCAGTCCGTTGACGTGGTCGTCGTGGTAATGGCTGGGCAACGCCAGGTCGATCTTGACAATGCCAAATCGGTCGCGCAGCAAGTCCAGGTTGTGCTCCTGCATCCGCAGTCGATTGCCAGCCTCGAAGTAGACGTTTAGCGAGTGCATGAAGGTCAGACTCTGGGAGCCGTAGTCGACGAACAGGGCCTTGCCGCTATCGCTGGCCACGATCCAAGTGTTGGAGCAGCCGGGAATCTGCAGCAGATGAGGCAAGACGGCCATGGGAGCGATGTCGTGGGTGGGTGTGAGATTCCAGCGGTGCTCCAGGTAGTCGCGCAGTTTTCGTTCCAACTCCAGCAGCGCCGGTGCCGTGTCGCCGAAGGGTTGGCCGTGGGAGGGACACAACAGATCGGTACCCTGATCGCGCATTTTGGCAAGGGAGTAGACCATGTAGTCGCAGCCGTCGCCAGCGCCGTAACTGTATTGGAGATCGTACAGGGTTCGGACTTTGCCCGGTGCGGCCATGAGGTCGCCGCTGAAGCCGACGCGATTGCCGTCGATCTCGGCGATCAATGCTATATGTCCGAGGGTGTGCCCGGGCGTCGGTTGCACGAAGAACTGGTAGCCCATCCATTGAAAGGTCTCGTAATCCTCCAGCACCCGACTCGTGCGCACGCTCTGCGCCAGGGTGAAGAAGCTCTGGCGCACGTCGTAGATGTTGTATATCTGCCGCGAACCCCAGAATACTTCAACCTCTTCGAAGTAGGGCTGCTCGTGGGCGGGAACGGCGATCGGGATGCTCCGTTCGTTGGCCAACCCGTCTCCCTGACACTGGTCCCGATGGTGGTGGGTGTGAAGAATCCATTCCACCCGGGTGACCCCCAGGTTCCCGAGATGATCGAGCACGCGGCCGCTGCCAAAATCGATGAGCAGGGCGCGGGTTCCCTCCACGAGCCGGAAATGATCTTTCCCGGCGAGAACGGATATCCCAGTCCCTCCGCCACGACGATGGTGCTGGGGGTCGACCTGAACGGGTTTGAGCGGGCCTACCCAACCTGGACCGTCTTGAGCGCGGTTGAAGTGGCAAACGAGAGATTCGGGGAGGCCCACGTCGCTGTGGCGTTCTGACCGCTGGTCAATTTGGCTGCCGTGTACAGTCGCGAAATCGATGGTGTGGTTTTGACCTTGAGCGCCAGCGGGTGGACGTATCAAAACACCTTCGTCCTCTTTGACTACGAAACGGAAAGCATGTGGTACCATCTGCCCGGTGACACCGGCATGACCGGAATTTCAGGGTTCTATAAGGACAGGAGGCTGGAGGAATTAGAGTCGGTTCACACCCGCTGGGAGGATTGGTTTAATGAGCATCCCAACTCCGGATACCTCGAGAAACGAGTCCCGATTTCAGCAACACGGAGTGGTGAAAATTAACATTCGGTTGGCAACTCAGCTGCGCCAGCGTCAAACGGAGTCCTCACGTGCAGATCGAACCTGGTGTCCTCGGATTGACCCCGAGATTCTCAGACAGTTTTGCCAGTGAATCTGGAGCGCCGGATGACGCTGGTATGACGGACTGGATCAAATGGAAGGGTGATGCCAGAGCAGAAAACGGATATGGTGTCTGCGGTGCGGCAACATCGCCGGGCGAATTTGGGGATGCGGGTATTTCCACACGGGAAAAACAGTTCAACCCGGGTCTGAAAGGTACCAATTACGTCGAGGTGTCCTTTGCCGGGCATACCCAGCAAGGAGAGCTGCACGACAATCAGTTTCACCCCGAACACATCGGCAACCCGCTCGCGGGCCGCTATATCACCGGAATGTGCCTGACGATTGCCAACTACCATGGGCCGATTATGCCGGATATTGCGACGACGGATCGTGAAAGTGCCCGCAATGAACAAATTGATGCGAATTTTAAGAGCCATTACCGGGCGTCGGGACAGCGCCAAAGTGGAAGACGTGGTCTGCAGATCCATTTCGATTGGATGAGCACATGGGGACTCGACTATTTTCTTTGTCGCGATAATCTTCCCGAGGATTACGAAAAATACGCGGAGTGGAATGTCCGTCTGGAATCACTTGAATGTGAATCCGTGAAGTCATAGAGCCGTTTTCGGGTTGTTCTCCGAGGGCAGGATCGGTATTTTGGCGCTAACGATCCATTCACCTTGGAGGTGAAGAGTTGAGGCCGGTTCAATTTCGCGTTACACAAGGGGACGAATCGCTTACCTCGCATGCCGGTTTGGCGCTGATCGGGGCGGTGGTGGGCCGCACTCAACTGGCCGCTCGGGTGGACCAGATCCGATTTGAGGATCGTCCGCAGCCAGACATTGCGCCTAGCGAAATTGTCACGACGATGACCGGGTTGTTGTCTTTGGGCAAACCGGATTTCGAAGCGGTGGAGGAATTTCGCGAGGATCGATTTTTCCTTCAAGCTGTAGTAAAAGGTCCTGTATCCTTTGTACCTGAAATAATGGGATAAAGGATATTTCTCGAGCGTATAAACAGGACAAAAACGAGTGGGCTTTCGAGAATACTTCTCTGTAGAATCAGAAAAAGTGCCCAAAGATGATGTGGGCATCGGATGCTTGGGACTACTCGGGCTCGTGACTGTCGGATCCTGGATCTTCCTTGCGTTTGGCGGGGACGGCACTAGCTTCGCATCGGAGTGAAGAGAGCAATTCCCGGTACGTAACCCCATGGAGTCCTCAATGGATGCAATGACGCGCAAAGAACATGAAACGTCTGATCACTTTGCCATGACCGACTGGGTAAAATGCAAGGGTGATGCCAGAACAGAAAAGGGATATTGCATCCTCGACGCATCAACAACACCGGGTGAATGGGGGGATGCGGGTATTTGCACACGGGAGAAGCAGTTCAATCCGGGCCTGAAAGGGAGGAATGGTGCGGAGGTCACTTTTGTGGGACATACCCAGGGAACCTACGAATTGACCCCTCACAATC
>CAYWBJ010000197.1:0-1623 GCA_964456165.1 uncultured Gemmatimonadaceae bacterium
CCTGATGGCGGAGAACACGAACACGACGTCGCCGAGTCTCTCATGGTGCGCCAGACGGGAGATGCGGTGCAGGATTTCCTCGATGCGCGCAGCACGCCACTGATCGGCTCGCAGGTAGACAGCAACTGGTTCGCCACCTCCATGGGTGGGCTCACCTTTTCGCATTACACCAAACTCGGCGGATTCTTCGGTAAGGGCGTTCCTCTGGAACTGATCGATAGGTACGGGCGCGATCCCCTTGAGATCCAGCTGGACTTCAGCAGCGCGCACGGCATGGAAGCAGCCTGGTGCCTACGCATGAACGATATCCATGATTCCTTCCCCATGGGTTCGCGCCGTTATAACTACGGTCTGGCAAAATTCAAGCGAGAGCATCCAGAATACATGATGGGCAAGGAGGGCGATTGGGAGAAATACGGGAGGGACGACTTGCGGTCTGCCTGGACGCGATTGGATTTCGCCATTCCCGAGGTGCGCGACCACATCTTCGCCATCATCGAGGAAGTGGCGGAGAGCTACGACGTGGAGCTCATCGGCATGGAGTTTTTCAAGTACTGGCCCTTCTTCCGCGAGTCGCTGGAGGGAGCTCCCGTCGAACCCGAACACGTGGAGACAATGAACGACCTGCTGCGCCGCATTCGCCGTATGGCTGACGACGTCGGCAGCCGCCGCGGGCGCCCGCTGCTGCTGGCGGCCCACACGCCGTTCGGCCTGGCGGATTGTATGCACATCGGCGTGGACCTGGAGACCTGGCTCCAGGAAGGACTCATCGACCAGTTCAGCCCCGGTGGCAACATGGAGTCGGTGTTCCGCGATTCCTATACCGATATCATCTCCTTGGGCCACAAGTACGAAATCCCGGTCTATCCTTGTATCTCGTGGGCACCTTGGGGCCGCTGGGTTTTTCTGGCTTCCAGCGAAGGCAAAATCAGGCATTACGACAAATGGCTCGAAACGCTGTATGGGGGACAGCCCGAGCGGGTCGGCAGACCGTCGTTTATCCTCACGTTCAACAGTTGGGAAGGCACGCCCGCCGCCTGGCGGGGCGCCGCCTCGAATCTGCTCAATGCCGGCGCCGATGGGCTCTACCTTTTCAATCCCGCTTTCGGCGAACCGCATTGGTGGCGCGAAATTGGCGAACCGGAAACCATGGCGGGAAAAGACAAACTTTACGGAATCGAGTGTTTTGAAGGACCCGATAGCTTCACCGCCATCCCGGAGGTGACACTACCCGCGTCAGCAAGTTTTCAGGTGGGGGAGGATGTGGGATCTCTCGGTGCAGAGAGTATCGAATTCAGCCTGCATCTGTGGGACTGGGTTCCTGGAGACGACCTCTCCGTGCAACTCAACGACGCAGCGGTCGATGGGTTAGAACCGACCGACCCGGGCGGCAAACCGGAGGAAGGTCAGTGGTTGCAGGGCAAGCTCGATGCCAGGCAGATAAATCGCGGTAAGAATCAGCTGGAAGTGGGGGTAAAGAGCCGAGGCGCCTCTGCCACATCGCCAGTTGTTCTGGATACGGTGCAGCTGCGCCTCCGGCTTGAATCCTAAGACCGGAAGACTCGCACCGACGTTAGCGGCGGCCTTCGTCGGCCAACAACTACGCGCCGGTTTTGTGTTCGG
>CAYWBJ010000198.1:0-18607 GCA_964456165.1 uncultured Gemmatimonadaceae bacterium
GCTGGCTGGCGGGGCGCTGGAACCTTCCGGACCAGCTCGTCGACGCCATCGCTTACCACCACACGCCCGGCCGGTTGGAGCGCAACGCCGAGCTGCCCTCGCTAATCCATCTGGCCGATCTCCTCTGCCGTCGCGAGTGCATCGGCGACGGCGGCGGCGATCGGATGCCCATCCTCGACCCGGCGGCGTTGCGCACCTTCGGCATTCACGACGAGCCGCGGGCGGCCATGAAGCGCCTGTTTGCCCACGGCAATGAGCTGCACGCCGAGATGGCGAAGGCTGATGCCTTCGCCAGTATTATTCGCGGTGATGACGAGGCGTCGCCGGCCCAGGACGAGAGGGGATCAGGCGGCGAAGAAGAGGCGGCAGGCTGAGTCGTGGCGGCGCATCCCGATCAACCGCCGGTCTCGGCAACGCTCGACGACGTCCTGCCCCTCACCCGGGTGTGCGAGCTGCTCGAGCAGCTCAAGGGAGCGAGGCAGGAGGAGATCGGCTGGGAACTCGGGATCCACTACGAAACCCTGGCCGAGGGCATTCGCGAGTTTGCCGTCCGCACGCACGGTCTCGAAGAGGAGAACCGCCATCTCAACGATCGCCTTGCCCGCGGCCAGCAGGATTACGTGGAGTTGCGCGAGTCGATGGACGAGCTGCTCAACCTCCACGAGCTCTCCGAAGCGATTAGCTCCAGCTTCCGGATCGAAGACATCCTCGACGCCCTGATGAACCTGTCGAAGCGTTTTCTCGACTACGACAGCTGCGGCGTGTTCGCCCTCGATGACGGGAGCGAGCGGCTGACGCAGATGAGCCTGCGCTCGGGGGCGCTCGATCTGGAACCGCAACTGCGATCCCAGTGGGAGGACGGCATCATTGATTGGGTACTGCGCGAGCGCCGCCCGGTCATCGTCGAGGACATGGATACTCTTACGAGCGACGGTGGGGAGGGCAGCTTCGTGATCGTCCCGCTGATCGTCGGCGGCAAGAAGATCGGCATCTACGCGCTCTACTGCCGCCGCCCTAAGGACTCGTTCACGGCTGGCGAGCTCGAGCTGCTGGGCGTGCTGGCCAATCAGACCGCGGTAGCGATCGAGAACTCCCGCCTTTACACTGACCTGCGAGAGGCGCACGATCAGCTGGTCGAGTCACAGCGGCAACTGCTGCTCTCCGCAAAGTTTGCGGCGATCGGCGAGCTGGCCGGCGGCGTCGCGCATGAGGTCAATAATCCGCTGCAGATCATCCTGAGCCGCGTGCAGTTGATGCTGGCGCAGAATCAGGGCAACGAGAGTGTCCTAGTCGGCCTGGGCCTGGTTGAGAGCAACGTCAAGCGCATATCCAAGATCATCCGGGCGCTGCTCGGCTTCTCGCGCCACAACAGCGAGCTGGCCGACTGGGGCAGCTTCGACGTGGCCGCGGCGATCGCCCAGGCCTGCGACCTGGTCAGGCATCAGTTCGACAGCCGGCTCATCGAGATCGACCTCGATCTCGATGAGCGTTTGCCGGAGATCCAGGGCAATGTGGGCGAGATCGAGCAGGTCTTCATCAACCTCATCCTCAACGCGCAGAACGCGATGCAGGAGGGCGGTCGGCTGACCATCTCCGCCTGTACCGATGACGACGGCGTGTCCATCTGTTTTTCCGACACGGGCGGCGGGATTCCCCCGGAAGTTCTCGACCGCATTTTCGAGCCCTTCTTCACGACCCGCGCCGAGGAAGGTGGCACCGGTCTCGGCTTGGCGGTCAGCTACAGCATCGTCGCGATGCACGAGGGGACCCTCACGGTGGACAGCGTCCAAGGTGTGGGCACGACATTCAGGATGCGCCTGCCCCTGGACGCGATACAGCCGCAGGCGGCGAGCGGACCATGAGTGGGGATTTCTGGCAGTTGCTTCTGGTCGACCTGCTGTTCCTGGCGCTGGTCGGAAGCATCGGTCTCTGGTTCCGGAGCTGGTTGCGATCAGAAAGGGTGCATCTCGACGAGCGGCTCGAGACGCTCGACCGGCACCAGGCGGACCTGGAACGTCTCGCCAACCGGCTCCAGTCCGCTTGCCAGCGGTTGGAGGTCATGGCATCCGTGCCGACCGAGTGTCCGCCGGCGCTCGCCAAGGGGCGTCGCGAGCTGACGGTGGACGGCACCGCCGGCAATGCGGGCGCGGCGGCCTCGCAGGCGCCCAACACGCCGCGTCGCGGCGGCCGGCGCGATGACCGGGAGGAGCTCTACGACCGCGCGCGAGAGATGCTGGCGCGCGGTCATGAGCCGGGCATGGTGGCGCGCCAGCTGGGGCTGGGTGTCGCCGAGGTCGAGCTGATGGAGCGCATCCTGCGGCAGAATACGCCGCGCTGAGGCTCAGCCGGTGAGCAGGGGCTCGAGCTGGGCGAAGAGCGTGCCGATCTCCTTGTCGGTGCCGACCGAAATCCGCAGGCAGTCGTCCAGCCCGGGCTGGTTGAAGTAGCGCACTAGGACCCGCCGTCGCTTGAGTTCCTCGTAGATGCTCCTGGCGCTCAGCGCCGCGGTCTTGGGGACGCGGGCGAATACGAAATTGGCTGACGACTTCCACACATGGAACCCCAGCCGCTGCAGGGTGGCGGAGAGCTCGTCGCGGGTGGCGCAGATGCGGCGGGCATTCTCGCGCATCCAGCCGATATCATCGATGGCGGCCTCCGCCGCGACCAGTCCCAGCCGGTTGACGTTGTAGTTGTCCTTGACCTTCCACATGCCCGTGATCAGCTCTGCTGCCGCCAGCGCGAACCCGAGGCGCATGCCGGCCAGTGAAAAGGACTTCGACATCGTGCGCAGGACGATGACGTTGGGGCAGTGCTCGAGTAGCTCGATGCAGCCGGTGGCGGCGAAATCGACGTAGGCTTCATCGACCACAACGATGCCCGGGTGGATGGCGGCGAGGGACTCGATCGCTGCCATCGGGATCAGGGTGCCCGAAGGGGAGTTCGGATTGGCCAAGAGTATCAGCCGCGCCCCGGTATCGGCCAGCAGTGGCGGCAGCTCGAATTCGGGTCCGAAGGGCACGGTCGCCTCGGTGGCGCCCTGGATATGTATGAGTTTCTTGTAATAACTGTAGGTCGGCACCGGGTAGGCGACCGCGTCGCCGCGGCCGGCGAAGCAGCGGAGGATAATACTCAGCAGCTCGTCGGAGCCGTTGCCGATCATCGTCTGGTCGACGTCGACGCCGAACAAGCTGGCTAGTCGCCGTCGCACGCCGGTAGCTTCCGGGTCGGGATAAAGGCGTAACGCGTCCAGGTCAGTCGCACGCAGCTGCTCGATGACCCGCGGCGACGGGGGATACGGATTTTCGTTTGTGTTGAGCTTGACGAAGCCGCCTTCGTCTGGCTGTTCTCCGGGGACGTAGCCCTCCATGGCGGCGATGTGCGGAAGAAAGTAGGACATGGTCAGAGCGCCTGCTGCAGGGCCGAACGCCCGGCGCAATCTAGCTGCGGGCGCTTACGGTGTCAACAGGCCGGATGGCGACAGCATGGTTATCCTTACGCGCCGCGAAATCGAAGTCATCCTGAGCTGGAAGGAACGGGTAGACTGGCCCGACGAGAAGCGCGTCGTGGCCAAGCTCGAACGGGCCCTCGATACTCCGGAAGATTTGCACCTGAGTGCCGTGCAGATCGGCATAATCAGGGCGTGGGCAGAGGAGCAGGTAGGGGGGCACTTCGGCCGTGCGGTCATGAACCCGGAGGAGCAGGCGATTCTGCGTAAGGTGAGCGAGGAACAGGAATAGGCGGTCAGCCAGCCCCGGCTCAGCCGCTGTTGGCCTCGTCTACCCGCACCACCTCTTGCACCCCCTTGACCCTGGAGGTCTGGCTCATCACGCCGTCGAGTTGCCGGGCGTCGTTTACGTCGATCCAGAAAGTGAGCTTGGCAGAGTGGGAGTCGGTCCTGGTGCTCGAGCTTCTGATGTTGATGCCGTAATCGCTGATCACCTTCGATATGTCGGACAGCAGCGCCTTGCGGTCGCCGCAGCGGACGAGCAGCTGAACTGTGAAGCTGAGCTCCTCCTGGAGGTCCCAGCCTACCGCCAGGATCCGCTCCGGATCCTCGGTCATCTCGGCGATGTTCGGGCAGTCGGTCCGATGTACCGATATGCCATGACCTGGCGTGATCAGTCCGATGATGCCATCCCCGGGAATTGGCGTGCAGCACTTGCCGAAGTTGATCATCAGGTCGTCCATTCCCTGGATCCGGATGCCTTTCCGGTCCTGGACCTTGGGCCGCGAGCGGGGAGGGTGTCGTGGCGGGACGAGCTTGTTGGTCACCCGCGTCACCGATAGGTCGCCGCTGCCGACGGCGGCGTACAGATGGTTGAGGTCGGCAAACCCGAGCTCGGCTGACAGCGACTCCGGCGACTTGGCTGCCGGGTTAGTGGCGAACCGCTTGAGTTCCCGCTCCAGCATCTCCCGGCCGAGCTGGACACTGTGGGAGAACTGCTCCTCCTTGAGCCACCGTCTGATGGAGTGGCGGGCTTTGCCGGTCTTCACCAGCTGCAGCCAGGAACGGTTGGGCTTCTGCTGCGGCGAGGTGACGATGCGCACCGTGTCGCCGCTCTTGAGCTCGGTGCCCAGCGGCACGATCTGGGAGTTGATCTTCGCGGTCAGGCAGTGCAGTCCCACGTCGGTGTGGACGGCGAAGGCGAAGTCGATAGGGGTAGATCCACGGGGCAGCTGATGCAGGTCGCCCTGGGGGGTGAAGATGAAGACTTCGTCCTGGAAGAGATCGACCTTTAGGTTCTCCATGAACTCGGCTGGGTCGGTGGCGTCGCGCTGCCAGTCGAGGACCTGCCGCAGCCAGGCCATGTGGCCGTCCAGATCGCTGGACGGGATGTTGTCGGACTTGTAGCGCCAGTGTGCGGCGATGCCGATCTCGGCGGTATTGTGCATCTCGAGGGTGCGGATTTGAATCTCCACCGGTCTGCCGGAGGGGCCGATGACCGAGGTGTGGAGCGACTGGTACATGTTGGTCTTTGGTGTGGCGATGTAGTCCTTGATTCGATCCGGAATCGGATGGTAGATGGTGTGTGCCAGCCCCAGGGTGTGGTAACATTCGCGCACCGAGTCTACGACGATGCGCACCGCGAGCAGGTCGTAGATCTCTTCGAACGGTTTGTTGAGGACCTGCATCTTGTGAAATATGCTGTAGAAATTCTTCGCCCGACTGGTGATCTCGGCGGAGATCGAATTGTGCGCCAGCTCCTCCTTGAGGGGAGCGCAGAACTCCTCGATATAGGTCTCCCGCTCCCGCCGGCGCATCGCCACCTTGTCGCGGATATTCCCGTAGGCCACAGGTTCCAGGTACTTCAGGCTTAGGTCTTCCAGTTCCCAACGGGTCCGGGCCAGGCCGAAGCGATGGGCGAGGGGGGCGTAGATGTCGAGCGTTTCGCGGGCGATCCGCCTCTGCGTGGATTCTCCGACGAACTCTAGGGTGCGCATGTTGTGCAGGCGATCGGCGAACTTGATGAGGATGATGCGGATATCCTCGACCATCGAGAGCAGCATCTTGCGATAGGTCTCGACCTGCCGGGCCTCGCGACTCTCGAACGTGAAGCGATCGATCTTGGTGACCCCATCGATAAGGGAGGCGATCTTCGGTCCGAACGCTGCTTCGACCTCCCGGACGGAGGCGTCGGTGTCTTCCAGGACGTCGTGGAGCAGTCCCGAAGCGACGGTCGTGGCGTCAAGCCGCAGCTGGGCGAGGATGCGGGCCACCTCGACGCAGTGGTGAATGAAAGGGCGACCGGACTGGCGAGTTTGGCCGGTATGGTAGTCCTGCGCAAAGTGATAGGCTCGGGCGATCAGCTTGAAATCGGCCTGAGCGTTGAAGGAGGCGACCTCTATCAACAGCATCTGGAGCGCGAGGTGGTCGTTTGCCTCCTCGAGGAGCTGATCGAGTTCTGCGGGGAGCATCTGCCAGGAAGGATTCGGTCCGACGACAGTCGGCGCGGCGTTGGCGGGCTCTTCTTTCATCCGTGTGACCAGGGCATCCACGGCCGGGAAGGCGACGCGGGTCAGTCGGGGAACTACATTAGCTTGGAATATACTTCACGGGGCGATGCGGAAAAAGCAGAAGCGCCGGCAGGATGCGGCGGATGTTACTGATTTAGCAGCACTTTATGGAGGGGGAGGTCCATCTTCTTTCAGCACGGCAGCCTCTTCCTCAAGCTCTTCGAGGGGGAAGTCGGCTTCCGCCACTTGGAGACCAGTGTCCTTCGCCTTCTGCAGCAACTGCGTGATGTCGATGCGCAGCCGGTTGATGCTGTTGGTGAGGCTCGTCTGCTGGTTCTTGAGGTTGATTTCCTGTTCGTCGAGGCATTGGCCCTCCTCGCGGATGTCGCGCAAGGCGATGCCCTTGATTGAGATCGCCTGCTTCATGCGCAGAATCTTGCTCGAGCACAGATACTGGAAAATCAAGGCTCCGATTATGCAAGCGACGGTGGTTATCCACCAGACCATGAAGTCCACTTACTCCTTGCAGACGCAACCCTGCTGACGCCGCGTCGAATGGAAATCTCTTTGTCTATGAGATGACGGTCAAATGGTCGAACGAACGATTGTAAAAGTAATTTGGGGGAGCATCGGGTGTCAAGAATTCCGGCACCCGGCTTCGGCTCTCGATCTACACTCGCGGCGCGCGGGGGAGGGGTGCCTAAAGCCTCGGGACCACGTGCCTCAAATCGGCAGACAGGACCATGTTCGAGGTTCTCTGGAGACTTCTGACGCGGTGGGATAAGTTGCTGGTAGGACTTATCTTAGTCGTCATCATCTCGACGCTTTTGGCACCCGGGCCCGACCGTCAACCGGGCCCGCTGCAAGTGGACACGGCGCAGGGACGGCAGCCATCCCTGGACCTGCAGCACGACCAGGAACTGGTCCTGGAGGGGCCGCTGGGGAATACCCGCATCCGCGTGCGAGGCGGTCGAGCGGAGATCATTGCCTCAGCCTGTACGAACAAGATCTGTCTATTCTTCGGCAGGCTGGAACGGCCCGGTGAGATGGCGGTCTGTCTCCCCAACAGAGTGTCGATCCGGGTCGGGTCGGCATCTTCCGCCCGTCTCGATGGGGTCAGTCGGTGACCACCGACATCCGTTTCGTCGTCCGCCTGGCCACCCTGGCCGGAGTCGCCCTTGTACTGTTCGTCTTCGAGGCCCTGGCGCCCCGCATTCTCCCTTGGATGAAACTCGGACTGGGGAATCTGGTGACCCTGCTGGTTCTGGTCATCTATGGCTTTCCCGCCGCCCTGGGGGTAGCGACGGTCAAGCTGCTCGTTGGGGGGCTGGTCACCGGGACCTTCGCCGGCCCCGCCTTCGTCATCGGCGGCGCGGCCGGCCTGCTGAGCCTGACGGTGATGGCCCTGGCACGCCGGCTGGCGCCAGAGGCCTTCAGCTTGGTCGGCCTGAGCATCCTGGGTGCCGTGTGTCATCAATTGGTCCAATTGCTTATCGCCTGGCTGTATCTGGGTGTTCCTGGCCTGAGCAGTTTTCTGCCCCTCTTCCTGGGCTGGGGACTGGCCAGCGGCGTACTGGTGGGACTGCTGGTCTACTTTGTTGAAGGGAGGCTGCGAAAACTGAAAGTCCTCGATCCCGGTGCCAGCCGGAACCCGACTCCCGGACGGGACTGACAGCGAGCCGCCGGTTTCGGGTGTCGCCTCAGCCGAAACCGGACCTGCCGGTGTGCTGCAATCTCTTGTCGAGGGGGTCGAAATGCCCGTTATTTTGCTGGACTTGGAGCAAAACGGCGATCTCTCTCGCTGTCGGCGACTGCACGACAGCGACATTCCCTAGGACGAATTCATGTACAGATTTCCGCAGAGGAAGGCCGTAGTTGGCGGATCGCGCTCAAGTGCGCTCAGTCGCCTGGTCCCGGCCTTCGCGGCGGCGGTTTCGAGTGCAGTATTGTCGGCTACACCTGTCGTGGCGCAGGTCGACTTCTCGGTCCTCAGCGAGACGGCACCGGTTGAGCGCATAGCCGCCACGCATGGCTTTTTCGCGGGCCTAGGCTCGCGGGTCGCCGGTTATCCGGGGGCCGACCTGGCCAAGGAGTACATCCAGACCAGTTTCGCCGAGATTGGACTTTCCGATGTCTCGGCCCAGGAATACGACGTTTCGATACCGATCGACGAGGGACTAGGGCGGCTGCAGGTCATCGGTGGGCCGGAGCTTTCGATTTACGGCATATGGCCGAATCTGGTTAAGACGTCTACGATTCCCGACGGAGGGTTGCGCGCGCCTCTGATCGATGGCGGCAACGGCGAGTTGAGCGAGCTTGAGGGCCTCGAGGTCGAAGGGGCGGTGGTGTTGATGGACTTCAACTCGGGCGACCGCTGGGTGCAGATAGCCAATCTCGGTGCCTTAGGCGTTGTGTTCATCGAGCCGGATTCGACGGTGTACCTCGAGGCGGAGAAGAAGTTTCTCACGATGCCTCTGGATCTGCCGCGATTCTGGATTTCCAAAGCCGACGGCATGGTCCTGCGCGAGCGCCTCGCCTCCGCCGGAGAAATCACCACGGAGATCGAGCTCGATTTCCGCATGGACTGGCAGCGTCGCCGCGCCTGGAACATAATCGGCCGCATCCCCGGCTACGATCCGCTGCTCAAGAAGGACGTCGTCGTCCTCGAAGCCTACTACGATGCCATGTCGGTCGTGCCGGCACTGGCCCCTGGCGCCGAGCAGGCTGCCGGCATCACCGCGCTGCTCGAGCTGGCACGCTACTTCCACCAGCATCCGCCGGCGCGCACGGTCATCTTCCTGGCCACCTCGGCCCACCACCTGGGCCTGCGCGGTGTCGACGATTTTGTCCAGCGTTATTTGCGCAAGGAGGACCCGTTCATCGATCGCATGGTCGTGCGTCAGGCGGTCGACGTCGCGATCGACAGGGGCATCGTGCGTCAAGACGGGATCAACTACCAGTTGGGGCGCCAGCAGTACGAGGGCAAGGAGAGCCTCATCCGGGCGGTGGTCGAAGAGGACTCACTGCTCGTCCGTGAGGCTCTCGAGGATGCGCTGGCCAGCGGTCTGATCGCTGCGCGGGCGGGTGGTCTGCAGCTGGGGGAAGAGACCTTCGGCGACCAGGGCGAGCTCTACGCTGAGCTGGTGGACGACGAGGACCTGCGGATCGAGCTGTTCCGTGCCTGGTCGGGCGCCGACGACACGCTTGGCGTGAAGCTGTTCGTCAGCCTGGACCTGTCGACCCAGACCGATGAGCTCGGTGTCTGGAACAGCAACAGCAGCTTCTACTACAAGCGCTACTTCGCTCCCTTCGGCAAGAACTTCATGCGCTATGCCGCGCTGATCAGCAAGGAGCTGGGCTACGACCGCCGCGACGTGCTGGTCAACGGCATCAGCCCCGAGGGCGGCATGAGCTGGGAGACCTTCGTGCCCGGAGAGATCTCGGTCAACAGCGAGCTCGTGCTTGACACCGGCACGCCGGCCCTGGCGTTTGTCACGGTGAACGACGCCCGCTTCCTGGTCGATACTCCGCTGGACCGTTTCGAGGAGGTCAATCAGGAGAATCTGGGCAAGCAGATCCGCGTCCTGGCCGGCATGTTCCACATGGCCTTCGCCGACCCGGAACTGTTTCCCGATTTCAAGATGCGGCTCAAGGACACGGTGCACTCGCTGCGGGGCCGGACCATGGTCTTCCCGCGCCGCAGCATCGTTCCCGACCTGCCGCGCACCGGCGCCATCGCCGTGGTTCGCAACGGCAAGAAGAAGTCCTACAAGGGCGTTCGTGGCGAATACTACGAGGTGGTCGACCAGACCGGCGCCTTTTACGTCAACCGGATCCGGATTAAGAGTCTGCAGATCGAAGGCTATTACATGGATCCGCTGAGTGGCAAGATCATCTATGCGCCGGACCGGGGCGTGCAGGGCGACGAATCCTACCCGATGAAGATCTCGATGGACTGGC
Organism: uncultured Gemmatimonadaceae bacterium; assembly: GCA_964456165.1. Lineage (GTDB taxonomy): Bacteria > Latescibacterota > UBA2968 > UBA8231 > UBA8231 > CAYWBJ01. Next base: position 9,916 of record CAYWBJ010000198.1, read on the forward strand.
GCGACAAGACCTGGATGGTGATCCTGTTTCCCTGCGTCGCTTATAACTTCTTCGACATCGTCGACCCCCGCTACCTTACCAAGCTGGCTACCGTCAACGTCTTCGATGAGGCCAACAGCGCGCCGGTGGAGTACGGCTATACCACCGGTGAGGGCCCTTCGGCGAAGGACGAAGCCGCCGGAGTTCTGTTCGCCCGCCAGGGTATGAACATCAAGATGGGGTTCGGTGCCAACATTCTCGGCTTTCGCTACCTCCTGCTCAACTCGACCAGCGTCACCGACAAGGAACTGGCCGAGGGAGAGGGTTTCAACATCCAGCCCAACACCTCGTTCGCCCGGACTTCCTACCAGGCGGCCAAGGACGTCTGGAACCTGGACGAGTCGCGGATCCGCGAGCTCAAGAGCTTCGCCATCGAGAACCGGCGCATGGACAACCTGCACGAGCGCGCCAAGGTCGCCCTCGACTCGGCGGAGGTCGCCGCCAACGGCAGGCGGTGGGAGGACTTCGTCCGCTTCACGCGCGAGGCCATAGGGCTCGAGTCACGTGCCTATCCGGACGTGCGCTCGACCCAGAACGACGTCGTTCAGGGCATCATCTTTTTCATGGCGCTGGTGATCCCCTGCGCCTACTTCACCGAGCGGTTGCTGATCACCGCTTCGACGATCAAGAACCAGATCATCGGCTTCTCTCTGATCTTCCTGCTCATTTGGATCATCCTCTGGCTGGTCCACCCGGCGTTTCAGCTATCCAACCCGTTTGTCATCCTGCTGGCGTTCGTGATCCTCTGCCTGGCCATCCTGGTCATGTCGATCATCTCCGGGCGCTTCAACGAGCAGATGCGCAAGCTGCGCACGGAGGTGGCGGTCATCCACGACACCGACGTGAGCCGCTCCAGCGCCTCGGTCACCGCCTTCCTGCTGGGGATCTCCAACATGAAGCGGCGGAAGACGCGGACGGCGCTGACCTTTGCTACTCTGCTGCTGCTGACATTCACGGTGCTCTCGTTCACGTCGATCCAGACTTCGCTCCGCTTCAACCAGGTCGAGCGCGACAACGAGGGCCTCTACGAGGGCATCCTCATTCGCAGCAAGGCGTGGAACCCGCAGGAGGAGTCGGTGCTGGAGTACGCCAACAGCAATTTCGCCGACCGGGCGGTGGTGGCGCCGCGGAGCTGGTACAGCAACAAGAGCAAGGCGCACATAAAAATGAAGTACGGTGACCACTCCCATAACGCCTTGGGCGTCCTCGGTCTGACGCCGCAGGAGAAGGAGGTCACCGGTCTGCATCGGGCATTGATCGCCGGGCGCTGGTTCGAGCCGGGCGACTCGCGGGTCTGCATTCTCCCCAGCGACATGCTCGGGTCCGCGCGCGAGAAGCTGAACATCGACCTGTCCGAGGTCGGCGAGGCCCGCATCCGCGTCTTCGGCGAGCAGTTCCTGGTCATCGGCATCATAGACTCTAGGAAGATGAAGGAGCTCAAGGACCTGGACGACGAGGTGATGACGCCGGCCGATTTCGCGGTGACGGGCGCCCAGGCGGTGACCCAGGCGGCCGACGAGGAGAAGCGGGAGAAGGAAGGGCTGGAGGATGCCAAGGTCGTCATCAAGCCGTTCGTCCACCTCGAGCCGGCCAACATCCTCATCCTCCCGTACTCGACTCTGCGCAGCGTCGGCAGCGGCAATCCGCTGCAATCGGTCGCCATCCGCTTCAACGAGGGCGTGGACGTCCGCCACGAGATCGAGGAGTTCCTGTCCCGCCTGGCGGTGACACTCTTCGCCGGTATCCAGGAGGAAGGGGACGACTACATCAAGGTTTCCATCTACAGCTCGCTGGGGTTGACTTCCTTCTCCGGCATGGCCAACCTATTCGTGCCGATCTTGATCGCCTCGCTGATCGTGCTAAACACGATGATGGGCAGCGTCTACGAGCGCTTCCGCGAGATCGGGGTCTACTCGTCGGTAGGCCTGGCTCCGGGACACATCGCCTGGCTTTTCATCGCCGAGTCCTGCGTCTATGCCGTCCTGGGTGTGGTCGCCGGCTATCTCTCCGGCCAGATCGTCGCCAAGGTGCTGATTGAGCTCAATCTGCTCAAGGGGTTCACGCTCAACTACTCGTCGCTCTCGGCCGTGACCTCGAGCATGCTGGTGATGGCGGTGGTGATGCTGTCATCCATCTACCCGGCGCGCAAGGCGTCGCAGCTGGCGGTGCCGGATGTGACCCGGCGCTGGAAGCTGCCGCCACCTGACGGTGACGAGTGGAACTTCGAGTTCCCGTTCACGGTCAGCGGCCACGAGGTGCTCGGCCTCTGCGTCTTCCTGATCGGCTACTTCGACTCCTACAGCGAGGAGTCGATCGGTACCTTCTACACCGATGGGGCCAAGCTGAATGACCACGACGACGAACACGGCCAAGGGTACGAGATCGACATGAACATCTGGCTGGCGCCCTTCGATCTGGGGGTGAGCCAGCACGTGCTGCTGCGGGCGACTCCCGAAGCGGAACACAACATCTACGCCATCTCACTGCAGATCCACCGTCTCAGCGGTGAGGATGCCTCCTGGCGCCGTGTCAACCAGCGCTTCATGAACGTGATTCGCAAGCAGTTTCTCATCTGGCGGACGGTCGACGCGGATGCCAAGACGAGCTACCGGGAGCAAGGCAGTGAGATCATCCAGGGTATCCGCAGCGAAGTTACTGCATAGGCTTAGGGAGGAATTCGTCCAGTGTTAGGACGCAAGGGAAGAAATCCGAATCAGGAGATCGAAGACTATCGGGAAATGATGGAGACCCCCGATCAGTTCGAGGACGGCTTCACCACCAAGGCCGTTCTCGGCGTGCTGTTCGTGGCCTTCATCATGGTGCCAGGCAACATGTATCTGAGCCTGATGATCGGCGGCGGCCTGGGGGCGGCGGCCGAGTGGGTGACGATCATCCTGTTCGCCGAGATCACCAAACGTTCGTTCACCAGCCTCAAGCGCCAGGAAGTCTACCTTCTCTATTACGTCGCCGGCTCGCTGATTGCCTCCGAGACCGGGGCCTTCGACGGCCTGCTCTACAGCCAGTACCTGGTGCAGTCGCCGGCCGCCAAACAGTTCGGCATCGCCAACCTGATCCCGACATGGGTGGCACCTCCCGCCGAATCCGAAGCCATCGTCGAGCGCACGTTCATACACAAAGACTGGATCATGCCGATCATCCTCCTGGTCGCCGGCATGATCATCTCGCGCTTCACCTGGTTCACGATGGCTTACTCGCTTTTCCGCCTCAACTCCGACTACGAGCGCCTGCCGTTTCCGTTCGCTCCGGTGAACGCGCAGGGCGCTACCGCGCTGGCAGAGACCACGCAAGGTCTGGAGACCTGGCGCTGGCGAGTGTTCTCGGCTGGAGCGATGATCGGCCTGGTCTTCGGCACCCTCTACGTGGCGCTGCCGGCCATCACCGGTGCGCTGCTCACCGAGCCGGTGCAGTTGATCCCGATCCCGTTCGTCGACTTCACCCAGGTGACCGGCAACTTCATTCCGGCCACGCCGCTGGGTTTTACCGCCCACCTGGGACCGATCTTCGCCGGGCTGGTGGTACCTTTCTGGGGCGTTATCGGCACATTCCTCGGCGTGATCGCGGCCTCGGTGGCCAACCCTCTTCTGTACAATGCCGGTTACCTGACCCACTGGCAACCCGGCATGGACACCATCACCACCTTCTTCGTCAACAACGTCGACTTCTGGATGAGTTTCGGCATTGGCACGACGATCGCCATCGCCGTCATCGGCATCTACCAGGTGATCGTGGCACTCAAGAACCGCGATGTGTCCGTCGATGGCGAAATGGTCAGGCGGAGTAGCGTACCGGAGGGCCGGGGCGACTTCCCGATCTGGCTCGCGCTCGGGCTCTACGCGCTGGCTACCCTGGCGATCATCTTCATCGCCTGGCGGCTGTTGCCCGAGTTCACCGAGTCGGTCCGTATCATGGGCTTCTTCCTCTTCTTCGGGTTCATCTTCACGCCGTTCCAGTCCTTCGTGAACGCCCGCCTTGTCGGTATGGTCGGGCAGACGGTTGATATCCCGTACGTGCGCGAGGCGACGATCATCCTGTCGGGTTATCGCGGCGTCGACATCTGGTTCATTCCGTTCCCGCTGGGCAACTACGGCGCCATGACCCAGAAGTTCCGGGAGATCGAGCTCACCGGGACCAAGTTCACCAGCATCATCCGCGCCGAGATATTCATGGTGCCGATCGTGCTGTTCACCAGCTTCCTCTATGGCTCCTACATCTGGAAGCTGGCGCCGGTGCCGTCGGCCTCCTATCCGTACGCGCAGCTGATGTGGCGCCTGCGCGCCTACCAGCAGTGTCTCTTCATCACGGGTACGATGAAAAGTGAGATGACTCTCACGGCGGCCGGTGACCGGGCCAACTGGGTGCCGGCCAACCTGATCGGCGACGAGTGGTGGTACTGGCGAGCCCGCCTGGTGGATGACGAGTGGCTGGAAAGCAGAGGTCAGCGCGGCAAGGCCGGGCCCTGGACTGCCTCCAAGAGCTTCTACCCGTACTTCGAACAGGACGAGTCGGTGCAGATGAAGGAGCGGGTGACCCGGCACTTCGAGACCAAGGATCCTTCAACCGTCGACATCGTGGCGGGCATGCCACAACTCACGCTCCTCGGGCCGGAAGATGGCGCGGTCATTACCGAACCACGCCCGTTGCTTTCCGTCCAGGCGGAGTCCGCTCTGCCGGCCGGCTACCAGTTCTACTTCGCCGTCGACCAGGATCCGATGTATACCGGCGCCTGGATCCAGCGCTCGGACGATGTGCCCTGGCTCTTCCAGGCGTTGAAGTGGAACGTGATCGGCGCCGGTACCGCGTTTGGCCTGATCAGTTATGCGCTGTTGTCGATCCTGGGGCTACCCATTTTGCTGATCTTCGGGTTCGTGCGCTCGTTGACCACTCTGCCACACTTCGTCGTCACCGAGATCATCGGTGCGCTGCTGGCCCGTTACTACTTCTGGAAGAAGTATGGAAAGAAGCAATGGCTCCAGTACGCTCCGCTCCTCGCCGTCGGCTTTGCCTGCGGAATGGCGCTGATGGGCATGGCGGCGGTGGCGATCGCACTGATCCAGAAGTCGGTCTCGGTGCTGATTTTCTGAGGCCATGTCGGGCGACGGGATCACCTGGACCGACTTCGGCTGGCATGGCATTCGTCTCCGCGTCCCAGACGACTGGAACCTGGGCAAGGTAGAGGGGGATTTCAAGAGCGGCTACGCGCGGCTCGACGACGCGCAGATCGTCCGGGTGGAGGTAGAGTGGCGGGGGGGCAGGCAAGGTGCCGGAAGCAGGGTGCGGGCGAGCACCGTGTCTGCAACCAAGCTCGTCGATCGCTACGTCGAAGGGTTGCAGAAAAAGGCGGACAAGAACGAAACTTCTTTCAGCGCCCGGCGCCGGGCCGATTTCCTTGACGACCGTAGTTGGCTCGAGGATTACGACTACGAAATCTTTACCTGGGAGGCGGACTTCCGCGCCTACAACCTGGCGCGGAACTGCTCCACCTGCGGGCGCACGGTTCTGGTGCGGATTCTCGGTCGCCTCGACGAGGAGATCGAGCCGCTCGTTCGCCAGATTCTACCCACCCTGACCGATCATCCGTGCGACGACGACCAGACTCACTGGAATCTGTATGGACTTTCATTATCGGTGCCGTCCGGACTGGCCCTGACCGAGCACCAGCTCAAATCAGGCCACATCAGTCTTACTTTTCAGGAGGGCAATCGGGTCTTTCGCGTGCACCGGCTGAGCCTGGGCCGCATGCTGCTCCAGGACACCGCAATGCGCTTCTGGTACCCGGTCTTCTTCAAGAAGCAGCTGAAGGATCTCAATTTCGAGATCACCGAAGAAAACACCCGGGGTCACGAGGGACTGCGCATCCTGGGCAAGCCACGCAGTCGCTGGCTGCAGTTGCTCAAGCCCCTGCCGTTCATCTCGCCGCGTCCCCGGCAGTTTCTCGACGGCCGCGCTTGGTACTGCCCCGATTCCGACAAGATATGTGTCGTCGAGTACCTCTACCGCAAGAAGGCGGAAGAGGATTTCCCCGAGTATCTCTGTGATGGGTATCTTTGCCACGAGGAAACAGCCGAAACTGACCCGCGAGGCGATGTTGAGCTCGCGGCCGGCTCGAAATAGCGCCCTGGATTGGGAGAAGACCGACGACGGGGAGGTGCAGATAAAGGTCACCCGTCAGGACGACAGCTGGAAAGTGCGGCTGCTGTCCAAGATGTTCTACATCCCCAGGCAGCGGAAAATCACGCTCGACGAGTTGGGCACCGAGGTATGGTCGCTTTGCGACGGTAAGAACACCGTCGGGCAGATGATCGAGGCCCTCAGCGAGAAATACCAGCTGAACCGCAAGGAGGCTGAGGTGTCCCTGCTCAACTACCTCAAGACACTCGGACAGAAGCGGTTCGTCGGTTTCATGCTCGACAAGCCCGAGCGCACTGAGGTGGACAAGCCCCGGGGGCCTGGCGATGGCGGGAGTCCCGGACATGGCCGGGGCGGGGGGAGCGGCAAGAAGTGGGGGTAAAGCCCGGCCGGCGCTCCTCGACTTCATGAAGAAAACCAGAGGCGGCCGCGGCTGCCTCTGGTTTTCACCTGAAGTCGAGGAGCGCTTGCGGCCCCTCCATGCTGGTTTTTTCTCTACTGGAGGAGTGTGAGCGCCGTTTGCGGGACCACCATCGCATGTGCCAGCATCGCGGTTGCAGTCTGCGACAGGATCTGGGACTTGGTGAAATGGCTCACCTCATCGGCGATGTCGGCATCGCTGATCGACGCTTCTGAAGCCGTCATGTTCTCGATCGAGTTCTGGGTGAAGGAGACCGTGAAGGCGAGTCGGTTCATCCACGCACCCAGATCACCCCGCTGAGCGGCCACCTTGGTGATCGCCTCGTCGATCTGTGTGATCGCCGAACGGGCATTCTCCTGGGTACTCACATTGGTAATGTTAAGGCCCAGTTGGTTCCCGGATGCACTCATATCAGGCATGCTTACTTCGAACTGGTTGTCTATACCGGCGTTCGGACCGACCTGGAAGGATCCGCCGGTGCTGTCCGCGATTTCGATCGTATGCGTGTCAAGGCCGCCGTCAACGTAATTGCCTCCGTGACCACCGTCTTCCGGGCGTTCGACGTTGATCTCATTGCCCTCCACGTTGTCTCCGGCCATCGTTATCTGGATGCCGATGCGATCGAAGTCGAACACCACGGTCCGTCCTTCGCCGACCTCGTTGCCGTCCAGCATGGTGCCGATGCTGAGCGTCTGAGTGATCATGCCGTTGCCGAGGGTGACCTGGTTGTCGTCGGCGCTGTCCTCGAAGGTGAAGGTGCCCGCGGCGGCGTGGGAAATCCTGATGTTGATGAGACCGCTGTCGGGGCTTTGGACGACCGCCGACGACAAATCCTCGTCATAGGTTTTGCCGAAACCGGTCAGCAGGTTCTGATCGTTGTACTTCGTCGAACGGGCGATGCGGTCGATTTCTTGTACGATCTGTGTGTATTCAGCGTTGTTGGATGTGCGGTTATCTAGGGTATAGGTGCTGTTCGATGACTGGACCGCCAGTTCGCGCATCCGAATCAACATGGCGTTGACCTCGTTGAGCGATCCTTCGGCGACTTGCAACATGTTGCTGCCCTGCTCGGCGTTCTTGACGTTCATCTTGAGACCGCTGATTTGCGCTCGCATGCTTTCGCGAATTGAGAGTCCGGCCGCATCGTCAGCGGCGCTGTTGACTCTCAACCCAGACGATAGCCTCTCGAGACGCAGTTTGAGATCCTTGTGGTTGGCGTTGAGTTGGTGCCCGGTATTGATTGCAGCAATGTTGTTGGCGACGCGTAGCGGCATTAGAAACCTCCTTGTTTCCAATTATGGTGTGTGTCATCCTTGAGCACTTCCGGCACGTCGTGGTGCCGATGGCCTAATTTATTCTGAAACCCGGACAAGCGGCCCGCTTGAGGCAGGAAACTCGGTGTTGCAGCCTATGAAACCCCTGGTATGGGTTCCGAGGCTTCCGGGGCTTGCAGATCAGTCTATGGGTGCCTCCTTTTCCACCTGCCGCCCACAGGGCCAATCGTTCCGCGTTTGGCAGATTTATCGTTTAACTGATTGTTTTTATTGTATATATGACTAATTTTCAATTGTTCTTAATGTGGTATCGATAAATTTCACTTTAAATAATGTAAGATTATTATAACATACTCGATAGCACTTGGTAGTTCTGTGTATAATATCGGGCTTGGATGGCGCATTCTTTAGGAAAATATGAGATGTCACCACATCTGTTGATCTCAAATAGTATAACGTGGTATTTCTATGAGTGTGGCACCAGTCTGGGCCGATGACTGATCTGGCCCAGGAGCAGCCGGGCAAGGGGCTGGACCGGCTGGCACTGCTGCTCTCACATCTGCTCAATCCGGCTCTGGTAGCCTGCTGGGTGTTCACGGCCCTCGCCTTGTGGGGCGGCGGCAACTGGAAAGCGGGGCTGGTGGGGCTGATTTTCTACGCGCTGGTTCCCGGTCTCTTCCTGGTGGTCCTGTACCGGAACGGATTCGTTCAAGACCTCTATCCGCCAGAGCGCAGTCAGCGGGGTCGCCTCCTACTATTGGGGACGGGCTGTTATCTCCTCGGGTTCGCCGTCCTTGTCGCTGCGGGTGCC
>CAYWBJ010000199.1:0-14957 GCA_964456165.1 uncultured Gemmatimonadaceae bacterium
GGTGGAAGGTGGATGGGGCAGACGATAGCCGGACCATGGGCCGCCGGCAAGAATGGCCGATTGCTGGGGGAAGTCCCCGAGCCTACCTTTTCTCCCTCCTTCCCCAGAGAACCCGGAGAAGGCATCACCATATTGGAGGTAGTTCCATGGCAGGCGGTCTCAAGCATCGCATTCGCAGTGGCGACCACGTCCTGGGAGTCAGTCTTCCCAGCTGGTCGACCCGCGAGGACTTCGATCGTGCTTTCAACGAGAGGGAATACGACTTTGTCCAGGCCGACTCGCAACACAGCGCCCACAGCGACGACCGGCTGGTGGCGTACTGTCAGCTCGCTCAGGAATTCGGCATGCCGGTACGTTACCGCATCCGCCACACCCGGGAGGCCTACCTGATAGGCCGCTACCTGGACCTGGGACCCACGGGAGTGGAGGTCCCGCAGGTCGAGAGCGTCGATGCGGTCGACGAGGCGATCGACAGCTTCTACTACCCGCCGATGGGCAGTAGGAGTTTTGGCGGCGCCTACCGCGTTGGCGTCGGCGAGAGAGCCGGGTGGGAAGAGTACGGCGCCTGGTGGAACGATCACGGCGTCCTGTGGTGCCAGGTCGAATCGGTAGCCGCCGTCAACAGCGCCTACGCCCTGGCACGCCCGGGCCTGGACTGCATCGCCTTCGGCCCCACCGACCTGACCGCCAGTCTGCACCACCATCCCCATCCGCGACTCAAGACCCTAGATGACTGCGTGCGCCACGTCGTCGAGGCTGTCGCGGGCACCAATACTGGGGTCTGCCTGCGGACACCATTCAGCGAGGCGCAGAAGTACCGCGACTTGGGCGTGAACGTCCTCCTGGTGCCGCCGGGCGGTTGACTGGGGCGGCAGGACAGCGGGCGGCCTACGGGCAGCTCACCCGCTTCCTGGTGCCGCTGATTCTGACCCAGCTGATCGCCGAGTTCGGCAGCCAGGTCCTCAACGGCGGCATGGCTCGGGTGCCGCGGCCGACGCACACGTTGGCCGCCTTCGGGCTGGCCTGGGGACTCGTCGGTCTGGTGACTAACGCCCTTTCCTATTTCCGCGGCGTTGCCCTGGTGCTGGTAGACAGTCAACGGGCAGGCCGTACCGTTCTGTGGGTCGCGCTGAGTTGCGGCGCCGCCATGAGTCTCGTCCTGGCGGCACTCTCGTTCAGCACCACGGCGATCGATGACCTGCACGGGATTAGCTCCGAGCTCGGTGCGTCGGTGCGGCTGGCCCTGATCTGGCTGGCGCCAACGGCGCTGCTCGAAGGGTTGAACCGGTTCCTCTCGGGGCTGTTGCTCCGCGTCCACCGCCCCGCGGTCCTGACGGTGGCCACCGGAGCCCACGTCTTTGCCGCCGTCACCGCGGTTCTGCTGTTTCTTCCCACCGATCTCGTGCGCGCCGAGCCGATAGCGCTCCCGGTTGTCGCTACTTACGCCGGCGCCCTGGTCGAATTGGCGGCGCTGGGGTGGGGGTACCGCAGATTCGCGGCGCGCGAACTCGAGCGCACCCGGGCTGGAGCAGAGACTGAAGCCAGCTCCCTCGGAGTGACGGCGGTGCTCCGATTCTTCTGGCCGTTGGCGCTAGTGATGGCTTTCCAGGGTCTCAGTCGCCCGCTTATCAACCTGTTCGTCGCGCGTGGTGAAGGAGGCGAGGCAGCGTTGGCCGCGCTCGGGATCGTCTACCATCTCGCCTTTCTGGTCTACGTCTGGCTGAACGACATGCGCAGCCTGGTGCCGGCCTTCGTCCGGCGCCAGAAAGACCTGCGGCCGGTGGGGCGCTTCATGGCCGGCTGCGGGGCGATATCCCTGGCCGCCATGCTGATCCTGTTCTGGACGCCGTTGCGGGAGTTGATTCTATATGTAGTTGCTCGCTTTGGAGCCGGCCCTGGTGGCGGACTGCCGCGCGCCCTTGCTCTGGTGCGTCCTGTTCCCGCCGCTGGTGACAGTGCGGGCCTATTTTCACGGCCTCTCGCTCCGGTGCCATCAGACACGGGCGCTGGCCCCTAGTGCACCCTGCCGGGTTGGGGCCATCCTAGTGGCACTGCTGGTGTTGCCGGAGGCCGGGTTTTCCGGGGCCACCCTGGGGCTCGTCTCGCTGCTGGCCGGGTTCGCTGCGGAAGCGGTGGCCACCTGGTGGTACGGGCGCGGACCTATCGTCGACGATACCATCCCGAACGGCGAGGTCGAAGATGAAGATCACGGCCGTAGTCTGGACCGCGCCGGGAGAAGTTGAGGTCACGGAGACCGAGGTCGCCGATGCCAACCCGGGCAAAGTCGTGGTCGAGGCCGAGCTGACGATGATTAGCCCGGGAACGGAGCGCGCCTGGTGGCTGGGCCTGGCCAAGACCGCGAGCAGGTTCTCGCCCGCCACAGGCTACCACTTCGTGGGCCGGGTGATCGGGATGGCGGTGGAGGTCGATGGCCTTGCCGAAGGGGATCGGGTCGCTGCCGCCGCTGGCGGCTGGGCGTCTCGAGGTGTCGCCGCTGGTCACCCATCAGCCGCCGGGGGAGCGGGCGGTCGAGGGCTATGCCCGCCTTAAGGCCTGGGACAACGAGCCCCTAGGCGTATTACTTCAGTGGAAACAATAGGTACCAGTCGATTCGCTTGCTTATTTCAACAGTGACTTGTACCCTTCAGGGTAATCCTCCGCCACGTAACGCCAAAGCGAGAATGACCACATGTCGAAAACCATCCGCATTCGTACCCTGGGACTCGTGGCCGGCCTGTTGGCCGCCACGGCGGTGCCTGGAACCGCCGACCTATCCGGTTTCGTGGGCACCGTAGGTTTCGAGAACGACTTGGAACGGAGTCTCGGCTTCGGACTGCGCTGGGGACGTTCCAGCGGCATTCTCGGGGGCGAGACGGCCCTCATGATCGCCAATCCGACCCGCGATCTGGATGGTACCAAGTCAACGGCAACCGCCATCTTCTACGAGGCGCGGATTCTGGTGAATGTTCCGGTCGGCCGGATCAGCCCGTTCGCCGGAATCGGATTCGGCCAAATCATTATCACCTCCACCGACGTGCCGCACAGCGTCGGGGAGGACGCCATGCGCGACGCTTTCAAGGAGGCCTCCAAGCTGCAGGTCAGCAACGCCTTCAGTTACGGGGGCGGCGCTCGGTACGGACTTAATGATCGCCTCGATCTGCGCGCCGATCTGCGCCAGTACATAGTCTTCTCCGTTACTGGACTCGCAAAGGATGCGATGACGCAGAGAGCCGAGGATGCGATCGGTGTCGATCTCCCGGTCGAGGAGAGTACCGTCTCCTACGAAGAAATCAGCGTCGGCATCAACTTCCGGTTCTGAGGCAGCCGAGATCACGCGAGCCATGTTCTCCTTTCGCCGCAGGAAGCAGCTAGCGGACGTTGAGCCGCCCATTCCCCAGGTCGAGGATCCCCAGCCCGATCTGGACGTCAAGCTCTCCTTGTGGGCTCTGCAGGCCAACCCCGATCCGGAACGCATCCTCCAATTCCTCGATGTCCATCTCGACGCGATCGAAGCGCGTGATTGCCTGGCCGCCGCGCGGGAGCTCCTTGAGCAGGCGGAAGGGGCGCGTGATGTCGGCACCTGGTCGCCTGGGTCCCTGGCTATGCTGGCCGGCTTGCGGGCCCGGCTCGGGTCAGGGGACCGCCGCGCCGGACTAGAACGCTCGGTACGGCTCTACGGCGAGGCCCTGAAGAGGTTCGAGGCGGCCGGCGAAACCGAGGGAGCGGCCATAGTTCGCAATAACCTCGGGGTCACCCTCGTGGAGCTCGCCCCCTTCGAGCCGGAGCGCTACCGCGAAGCCATCCCGCTTCTGGAAGAAGCGCTCGACTATTACCGCGAGGCCTGCAACGAGGGGTTTCGCGCATCGATCTGGATGGCACTTGGCGACGCCTACTGCGGACTGCGGGAGGAGGGGCCAGATCGCCACCATCTCGCCCGCAACTGTTTCGAGCGCGCCTGGTCGCTGTTCGAGCGGGATGGCGACGGCGCCCGCTGCGAGCTGGCCACGGCCCAGGGACGGCTGGGGGACGTGCAGGTGGCGCTGGCGGCTGGCGGGGACGGCGGCTCGCTGGAGATGGCCATCCGCCACTTCCGCAATGCGCTGGCGGTTTTTGTCGACCTCGAAGAACCGGACCAGTGCGGCCGTTACCACGCGCGCCTGGCCGATGCCTATATCCGCCTTTCCGACATGCAGGCTGAACACCTGCGTAAGGGGATCCGCGCCTACGGTCGGGCGCTCGAGATGTTCGAGCAAAGCGGTAACGAACTGGCCGGGGCCGGCGGCTGCATGGAGCTGGCCAGCCTGTTCCAGGTGACCGGCGAGGAGGGCGCCCCGGATCTGGAGGCGGCAGTCGACTATTCCCTCCAGGCGCTGCGGCTATATGGCGAAGGGGGTGACCCGACACGGCGTGGCGAAGCGCTTCGGGGCTTGGCGCGGATCTACCTGAGTGCCGACCTTCAAAGTGATCCCCGCGACGTGCAGCAGGCCGTGGGGTGCCTCGAGGAGGCGCTCCGGCTCGGCGCCGCTGATGCCAATGGGGAGGCCTACCGCGCTGTCCACGCCGAGCTGACCATGGCACGCCAGCTCGGCGCCAGCTTAACGCCGCCGGTCGGGGAGGCTGCCGGCTGAGCCGGCAGCTGGATCTCACCGGGACTAGGCCATGGCTTCTATCACTGGTTTCTTCCAGACCCCGGGACGCTGGATCGTAAACGCGGCGACCAACGCCTGGCAGATGTTCGAGTTCTCGGTGGAGGTCTTCCTGGCGCTGCTGCAATTCTTCCGCCGGCAGGGCTTGCGCGCCGTGCTTCGGGTGACGGCGCAGCAAGTCTACTTCACCGGCCTTGAGGCCCTGCCCTTCCTGAGCCTGTTGGCCCTGCTGCTCGGATTCACCGTCATCGCCCAGTCGCTGCCGCAGCTTCAGGGGGTAGGCGCGGATGCCCTGATCGGCAAGATCCTGGTGATCAGCATCGTCCGCGAGCTCGGTCCCCTGATTACGGCCATGGTTGCGATCACCCGCTCCGGGACTGCGATGGCGACGCAGATGGCGACGAATCGCATCACGGGCGAAGTGGAGGTGCTCGAAGCGATGGGTGTCGACATTTACCATTTTCTCGTCGTTCCCCGCGTGCTCGGCTCGATGATCTCCATGTTCTGTATGGTCATATACTTCGACGTCATCTCGCTTGTCGGCGGCTTTCTCGTCGCCAGCACCCGGCTCACCATGCCGTTCAGCCTCTATCTAGATTTCGTCTTCGAGTCCCTGGACTCGCTCGACCTCTACATCAGTCTGTGCAAGAGCATTCTCTTCGGGCTGGTGATCGCCATCTTCTCCTGTTATCACGGACTGCGTGCCGAACGTGCCGCGTTCGAGGTGCCTATGGTCTCGCGGCTCGGCGTCATCCAGTCGATGTTCTTCGTCTTCGTCTCCAGCGCCGTGACCTCGGCCCTGTTCTATTGGATATGAGCGCGGCTCCGCTGATCTCGTTCTCCGGTGTTTCCCTGTATATCAACGAACGCCTGTTCCTTGACCGGATCGATCTATCCGTGCCGGAGGGTGAGACGCTGGTCATCGCCGGGCCGGCCGGTTGCGGGAAGTCCCTGGTTATCCGTCTTGTGATGGGCATGCCCGGCCTCCCCCGCGGTGAATCGGTCGCAATCGACGGCACGGTACAGGTCGACGGCGTCGACCTGATCGGGATGAGTGCGGTACAGCTGCAGCTGCTGCGCAGCCAGATAGGGAGCGTGCTGCGGGGTGGCGGCCTGATCGACAACATGGATGTCCTCCAGAACATTACACTGCCGCTGAACTACCACTTCCGCGACGTCATCGGCGCCGATGCCATTGCCGCCCGTTGCCAGCTGCTTCTCGAAACCCTTGGTCAAGGCCACCTGGACCAGCCGGGACGAAGGCCTGTTAGCCTCAACCGGGAGGAGAAGGTCTATGTCGCCCTGGCCCGCGCCTTCGTCGTCCAGCCGCGCATGTTGCTCCTCGACGACCTCACTACCGGCCTCAATCCCGCAGCCGCCCGTGCGGTGGTGCGCAGTCTGGCGCTTGAGCCGGTCTTCGCCGATGGCATCGACGTGCACGAAGGAGCCGCACCGAGGCCGGTAACTCGCGTAATCACGTCGAGCAACTTAACTTACTACCTGGATATAGCGGACCGCTTCGCCGTTCTCGACCGCCGGCGCCTGCGCCTGGTAGGCGGCCGGCAGGATGTGCTGGAGAGCGGCGACGGATGTGTGCGGAGTCTGCTCCATGCCACCGACCTTGCCCATGGCTAACAGCAAGCTGCTCCACGAAAGGGGATTCGGACAGGCCCTCGTCGGCGTGTTCGTGATCCTGGCAGTGGCCATCTTTGGATGGCTGCTGCTCGGGCATGGCGACGGGGTCGAGCGTTATCCCGTCACCGTGGGCTTCGACGCCCTCAACAACATCAACGAAGCCACTGTGGTGAAGCTGCGGGGTTTCACCATCGGCCAGGTCGAGAAGATCGAGTTCCGACAGCATCCGCCGCCGGGTGAGGCCTACTTCCTGCTGACGTTGAGGATCGACGAGGCCTATACAGTGCCGCAGGGGACGATCGCTGAAATCCGCAGTAGCGGACTGGTCGGCGACCCGTTCATCCACCTCGACGTCACCGCCGCCGGAGAGGGAGTGATCGCTGCCGGCGGTCACGTCGAGGGACGCGAAGCTCCGGGGATGAAACAGCTGATCGCGAGGGTCACCGACATGGCCTACAAACTGGGTGGGGCCGGCGAGAGCATCCGCCGCGCCGACCTGGGCTACAAGCTTGGGCGCATAGGTGACAGCGTCCACCGCATCGCTGGGGATCTGGACAAGGTGGCCGGCAGTGCCGACAGCATGCTTTCCACCGCCCGCGACGTCATCGCTCAGATGGAACCCAAGATGGAGCGCGTCGTCGGTGGCCTCGACCGCAACCTAGTCCAGCTCGAGAGAACGCTCGAGCGGACCGATAGCCTGGTCGCCAACACCCACGGTGACATCCAGGGGGCGGTGAAGGCACTGCGTCACAGTGTCGAACGGCTCGACAACGTGCTGACTCGCGTCGACACGCTAATGCAGGAGAAGGAAGCCGACATTGACGCGACCCTGTCGAATCTGCACCGCGCCTCCGAATCGGTGCGCGAGATCACCGAGCATCCGTGGAAGTTGATCACCGGGCAGGGGGCGGCCGGGGATTCGCTGGCCACCCCCTGAGCGGGCAGATCCCGTCACCCGGTTGCATATTTAGAGCGCATCGCCGGTTGAGGCACCGGCGGTCGTCTCCCAACCTCTCCCCAGATCTTCCTCTCTGGCCCATGGTAGCCGACCCAACCGCCGGTAACGGCAGCGGACGCGACAGTATAAGCCTGCTCAGGCACAGACTGGTCCGTGCCCGCATCGACCACGACCTATCGAAGCTGGTACAGGTCGAGGATGAATTGCGACGCCTCGCCACCGAGGGCTACCGCTGCTGCCTGATCGACTACGAGGCGCTGCGTCCTTCGTACTACGTCCGGCTGATCGGCTACGAGAAAGCGCGTGTAAAGGTCGAGTTGGAGTATCCGATTGAGCCTCGTGTCGACCCCGTCCAGTGGTTGCCGCTGTCGCATCTGGCCGACTACCACGAAGCGGAGAGCGGCGACCGGCTGTCCCGGATCTACGAGGGGCTGGCGCCCTTCATCCAGTGCCGCTCGATGCCGCTGCGAACGAGCGATGGTGAACGTGGCAAAGTGCCGCTGCTGTCCAGTGGTGGCGGCTCCGCTCAGGTGATCGCGGGCGGGAACCGGGTTCGTCGACACCGGCGGCCGGAGTCTGCCGGAAGACGTTGGCTGCTCACTGCGGGCGTGGTCCTTCTGATGGGGCTGAGCTGGTTCATCGGTCTGCAGATGGGGCGGGTGCTGTGAGCCGATCAGC
Organism: uncultured Gemmatimonadaceae bacterium; assembly: GCA_964456165.1. Taxonomy (GTDB): domain Bacteria; phylum Latescibacterota; class UBA2968; order UBA8231; family UBA8231; genus CAYWBJ01. Next base: position 7,918 of record CAYWBJ010000199.1, read on the forward strand.
ATGGAGCGTCGTCCTGGTGCTGACGCTGCCGGCGCAGGCCCGGAGCCCGGGGGCCGCCGACTTCGAACGCGGCTTCCAGTATCAGAGCGGCAACGGGGTCGCTATCGACATGGAGATGGCCCAACGCTACTACAAGCGGGCGCTGGACAAGGATCCGGACCTCTTCCCAGCTCTCTACAACACCGCGCTGATCTACTACGACGGGGAACGCTACCCGGATGCCAGGGTGCATTTCGTCAAGGCCGCCAGGTCAGCCCAAGGCAGCGGTCGCAAGCCTGACGAAGCACTGGCCCGCAACGGGCTCGGAACCTGCTACCAGAAGACGGGCAAGACGGGCAAGGCGGAAAGGGAGTTCGCCGCAGCCATTCAGTTGGCGCCAAGCTTAGTCGAAGCACACTTCAACCTGGTCAACCTGCTGGTGGCAGAGGAGCGCCTCGAGGAGGCGAAGAGGGCCAAGCTGAGGGCTGAGCAATGGGCGCCAAGCGATCGCTACGAACTCTTCGAGGGCCGCATGCGCGGGCGGGAGAGCCGAGCAACATGGCAACCGGTCGAGATCAAGATCGCCGCAGCGATCATGATCGGTGGTCTGTTCCTCTACTGGATCTACGTGCGCATCAAGCGGCAATGAGCGTTTCCCGGAGCCGGTGCCTGAATTTCGATCTCTTTCGAGATCGGTTTTTTTTACTGTGAGCCTGCTGCAGCTGCACGCGGTCGTATCCGGCTATCAGCGGGACAGGCCGGTGATTCGCGGTGTCGACCTGGAGCTGGAGACTGGCGACTTCTTCGGTCTGATCGGACCCAACGGTTGTGGCAAGTCGACCCTTCTGCGCACCGTCACCGGTGTGCTCGCTGCCGCGGAGGGGAGGGTGGAGCTGGCCGGTCGCGATGTCGCCGAGATGACGGCGAAGGAGCGCGCGCGTGCGGTGGCTGTGGTGCCGCAGACGGAGGGTGCCGGATTCGCCTTTTCCGTGCGGGAGACTGTGGCCATGGGGCGCCATCCGCACCTGCGCTGGTACCAGACCCTGGGAGGCGAAGACCAGCGGGTGATCGACGCGGTGTTGGAGTTGACCGGGACCGCCGACCTGGCCAATCGCAACATCGGCGAGCTTTCCGGGGGGGAACGCCAGCGCGCCATCATCGCCCGCGCTCTGGCTCAGCAGCCGCAGATCCTCCTGCTGGACGAGCCGACGAATCACCTGGATATCAACCATCAGGTGGAGGTCTTCGACCTGCTGCATGAGTTGAACCAGGAGCGGGGAATCGCCATACTCTGTGTCACCCATGACCTGAACTTCGCCGCGGAATACTGCACTGGTCTCCTGCTGATGCAGGAGGGGCGCATGCAGATGCGGGGCAGGCCGTCCGAGGTGCTGACCGCCGAGATCATCCGCACCGTCTACGGTATCGAGGTAGACATCGATGCTCCCGAAGGGGGCCGTGGCGTCCGGATCAGTCCGGTGTCGCGGAAGTCCAGGCAAGCTCGGGATGAGAAGGTGTAGGCGCGGCGTGCCGTCGATCGGGAAGCTCCTCGTCATTATGTGCTGGTCGCTCGCAACGCTGCCGTTGGGCGCCGCTCGTCACCGTCTCGTCTGCCACATGCCGTCCAACTGGATGATGCGCCCTGGTTCGCGCATGCTGGAGGCGCTTGAACGGCTGGTGGCGCAGCTTCGTGATGGCGTGTTGGTTGAGTAGGGTCGTGCGCCGCGAGCTCGGCATTCCGCTCCTCCTGGCGATCCTTGTCCTGGTCTCCATTGCGTCTCTCGGAAGCGGTCCGGTGACGATCGGGCCCGGAAGAATCGTCGACCTGCTGCTGGCTGGCCGCGGTGACGCGGTGGACTCGGTTATCCTCTGGGACCTGCGTTTTCCCCGCCTGGTGCTGGCCATGCTGGTTGGAGCGGCGCTGGCCCAGAGCGGGGCCGTCATGCAGGGGTTCTTCCAGTACCCGATGGCCGACCCTTACATTATCGGCGTCTCCTCGGGGGCGGCGCTCGGAGTAACCATCGCTATGGGAGCGGCTCTGCACGCCTCGTTCCTCGGTACCAATGCCGTTACGGCCAGCGCCTTTGTAGGGGGATTGGCGGTGACCTTCCTGGTATACGTGATCTCGCTGCGTTCCGGTCGTCTGCCCACGACTATCCTGCTGCTGAGCGGGGTCGCCGTCGGCTCCATGGCGACGGCACTGACCTCGTTCATCATGATCACCGGCGACGCGGACCTGCAGCAGGTCCTCTACTGGCTCATGGGCAGTCTGGCCGCCCGGCGCTGGGAACACGTTCAGATGATCTGGCCTTACGTAGTGGTTGGCATCATCGGACTGCAGTTCTTCGCCCGCGAACTCAACGTCATTCTGCAGGGGGAGGAGAGCGCCCGGCATCTGGGAGTTGAGGTGGAGAAAATCAAGCGGGTGCTGCTGGTCGGCGCGGCTCTACTGGCGGCAGTCGCCGTGGCCGTCAGTGGCATCGTCGGCTTCGTCGGACTGATCGTGCCGCATGTGATGCGGCTGCTGGTCGGACCGGACCACCGGCAGTTGTTTCCGGCCGCTGTGATTGGCGGTGCGATTCTGCTGGTCGGGGCCGATCTGGCGGCGCGTTCGCTGATCGCCCCGGCCGAGATCCCGCTCGGCGTGATTACCGCGCTGGTAGGCTGTCCCTTTTTTCTCTATCTGCTGAGTCGACGCCAAGAGGTGTAGACATGAAATGCGGACTCCTCTTCGCGGCCGCAGCATGCGGCGGCATCTACTTGGGCTGCCAGGCGGCCACCCTGACTTCTGCCAAGCTCTACCTCGATGAGGGGAACCATGTCAAGGCGGCCGAGCAGATCACAGCGGCCCTGTCCCGGGAACCGGCCAATCCGGAGACTCATTTCATCGCGGGCAGACTCGCCGCGGTCACCGGTCGCTTCGCAGCCATGGATTCGGCCCTTAACAGGGCGGTGGACCTCGACCCGGCGTATGGGGACCGCATCGCTGGCCTGCGGCAGCAATTCTGGATCGAGGAGTACAACCAGGGGGTCCAGCAGCTCTCCGAGGAGCCCGCCGACCTGGCGGCTGCCGGCCGCTCTTTCCGCAATGCGATCCAGATCAATCCCGAGCCGATCGAGGCCTGGCGGAATCTGGCTTATGTCGCCTACCACCGCGACAGCACGGTCGTGGCCATCGAGGCTTACGAACGCATCCTGGAGACGGAGCACGACGACACGGCTGCTCTCTCCAGCCTGGGCGTGTTGTACCTACACGAGAATCTGCCGGAGTCGGCAGTTGCGGTGCTCGAGGCATTGATACGCCTCAGGCCGTCGGACTCCGAAGCGCAGATCAACCTCGGGGTCGCGTACGAAGAGTCGGGGCAGCTTCGGGCCGCCGAAAGCGCCTATCGTCGAGCCATCGACCTTGAGCCGAAAGGGGGGATGGCCCACTACAACCTGGGTAACCTCTACTGGAACGAAAAGAATCACGAAGCCGCCATCGCAGCCTACGAGAAGGCGGTGGAGCTGGATCCGGATGACCATAACACCCTCTACAACCTCGCGGTCTGCTACCTGAGCACGGACGAGGTGGACGTGGCGCTCCCCATTCTCGTCGACCTCTCCGCCAAGATGCCGGACAACAGCTTGATCTGGCGCGAGCTGGGGAGAGTCTACGCCATCAAAGGGCGGCTCGACGAGAGCGAGCGAGCCTACGAGCAGGCCGATCTGGTTGGTCCCTGATTGGCGGCGCCTCCCGCAGGGCGTCGATTTTTGTTTGTCCTCCATTGATCGATGATCTATTGCTACATTAGGCATGGCTAATTTATTTGCAAGTTGCACCTAGACGAATACTTCTCTGCGCCTAAGGACTGGGAGTCGAGCATGAAACGAGGTCTGCCATATCTCTTGCTGGCCGCCGGTGTAGGACTGGGTGCCTGCGACAACATCATGCCGGAAACGCCGCCGGTCGGCGGACGATTTCGAAAGTCCATTCGACGGCATGTCAACTGATCTGAACACGGCGTTCATCCGTGGCGACGAGAACTTCGAGTGGGATCCGTTCGAGACCGAGGGCAAGTCTGCCGTTAGCCTGTTCAGCATGGCTACCTACTTCTAGGGCAGGGTGGAGCCGGTCACCTCTCCGCCTCCTGTCCACATCGTCTCCGGCCTGCCTCGCTCCGGAACCTCGATGATGATGGCAATGCTGCAGGCGGGTGGTCTGGAACTGCTGACCGACAACGCGCGCGGCCCCGACCGCGAGAACCCGCGCGGCTATTTCGAGCTGGAAGCGGTAAAGGGGTTGCGCCGGGGCCAGCAGGCGCCCTGGCTGGAACGAGCCCCCGGCAAGGGCGTGAAGGTGATCTCCCGTCTGCTCTACGAGCTGCCAGCCTGCTGCAACTACAATGTGATCTTAATGCGGCGGCCGATCGGCGAGGTCCTGGCGTCGCAGCGCCAGATGGTCCTGGCCCGGGGCGGCGCCGTGGATGCCGGACAAGAAGCCAGCCTGGCCCAGGTCTTCGGCGATCACCTTGCTGAGGTGGAGGCCTGGATGGCGGTCAATAACAACATGCGATCCCTTGCTGTCGACTATCCCGATGTCGTCTCCCGGCCTGTGGAACAAGCGAGCAGAGTCGCCGACTTCCTCCAGCTGCCAATGGAGGTAGAGGCCATGGCCGCTACCGTCGACCCCGCACTGCATCGGCAACGGCTTTGCGCCGGACCCGAATAGCTCTTTATTCCAGCTCGACTACCGGGACCAACTCAACCGAGGTTCGATACATGATGTTGCGGCAACCCACCTTGGCTGGCGGCTTACTGGCCTGTCTGCTCTGCTGCGGCTGCAGCCAGAACAACAGCGATCAGCCGCCCGCCGAGGCCCTGGCAGAACATGGCTACCAGCCGTACGAATCTGCCGCCGGCGCGGGCGGGCAAAACGGCAACTCCGCGCTAGCACCGGCTGAGTCCGCAGCGGACTACGGCGTCACCTCGGCGCGCCAGAGTCTGAAGGGCATAAGCGTGGTCGTCCCCAAGGGCTGGGAGATAATCCCCCCCTCCGGCATGCGGCTGGCCGAGTACAAGCTGTCCGTCGCTGCAGGCAGCGACGGACAGCTTACCGTGTTTTATTTCGGTCCTAACCAAGGAGGCAGCGTCGAGGCCAACATCGAGCGGTGGTATGGGCAGTTTTCCCAGTCCGATGGCGGTTCCACAAAGGAGCGGTCGCGGCGTTGGGAGTCGGTAGTAGCTGGCATGTCGGTTACTCATGTCGACATCACCGGCGATTTCAACGGCGGCATGGCGCCAATGGCTCGGGGGGGCTCCGCGCAGATTGGGTATCGCATGCTCGGATCGATCGTGATGGCCCCGGTTGGGCCCTACTTCTTCAAACTCGTCGGTCCCGTCTCGACCATAGAGAAATGGGCAGACAGTTACCAGCAGTACATCGACAGCATATCGGCCGAAGGGTAGTGATGCCCGCCATTTACATGCAGATAGAAGACGAATTCGGGGATGTCGTCGGCAAGGCCCGGCGCGGGCAGGAGATCGACGCGGCCGAGCTGTGCCGGCAGGTGGGACTCACCGGCAGGGAGCTGGAGCGACTGGAGAGCTACGAGTTCACGCCCGGTACGGAAGAGATTGCGCACCTGGCGCAGGCGTTGCACTTGCATCCGCAGAAGCTGCAGGACAGCGCCGGCGGGCGCTACTTTCCACTGTACCCGGCCGGTCGCTCGGTCACCGACGTGAGCGTCGAGATGCTGGTGCTGGGCACTGATTTCCTGATGAACGGCTACGTCGTCGGCTGCAAGGTCACCGGCAGAGGCATCGTCGTCGATCCCGGCTTCGATGCCGAGAAAATCCTCAAGGCGGTGGACGCTTCGGGACTCGAGCTCGAGCAGGTGCTGCTCACTCATGGGCATGGCGACCACACGGGCGCCCTTTCGGAAGTCTGCCAGGCCACTGGCGCGCCGGCGCGGATCAATGCCGCCGACTGCCATCTACTGGGCAGCCTGGAGCGCAAGGTGGAAGGCCAGTTGGTCGATGGGGACGTCATCAGCGTCGGTCAGCAACGGTTCGCGGTGGCGGCCACCCCCGGTCATACGGCCGGTGGTGTCAGCTTGGTGCACGACAGCGTGGCCATCGTTGGGGATGCCCTGTTCGCCGGGTCACTGGGTGGGACCCGTAGGCTCGACGACTATCGCGCCCAGATGGCGGCGGTGGGTGAGAGGATTCTCCTGCTGGACGAGCATGTCATTCTCTACCCGGGTCACGGTCCTGCGACTACGGTGGGCGAAGAACGGGCGCATAACCCGTTTTTTCAGTAGCGAGCCGGCGGCGAGCCTGGAATTCAAGCGCGGCCTGATGGCCGATGAGCGATTCGATCACTGAACCCGGAATCGCGGTGCGCGGTGCCACGCACGGTCCCTTGCACGGGGTCGACCTCCACCTGCCGCTGACTGAGCTGATCTGTTTCACTGGCTCCTGTGGTTCGGGGGTGCGGACCATGGCGTACGATGTCCTCTACGCGGAGAGCCGTCGCCGTTACATGCTTGCCCTCTCGCCGCTGGAACGGTCGGGAGCCGGCGGCGGAGTCGCCCGGGTGGCGGTCGATCGGATCGACGGACTGCCGCCCGCAATCTACTTCGGTGCGGGCGAGCGCGAGTCCGGTTCTCTGGCCCAGTTCCTCGAGCTCGATGCGATCCTGGGCCGTCTCTGGCATGAGCTGGGAGAGTATCGCTGTCCGGAGTGCGGTGGCGTCTGCCGTCGCTTCACCGACGAAGAGGCGGCCGATGCGGTCCTAGCCGGATTCTCCGGCACCCGCTGCCTCATCCTGGCGCCCATGGCCTGGCCAACCATGGTCGACGCCGACGCATTCCTCGGTGAGATGCGGCGGGCCGGCTTCCTACGCGTGCGTCAGGCGGGGAAGGTGATCCGCCTCGACGACGGGGCCGCTCTCGACCCCGACGTTGGCTTCGAGGTCGTGGTCGATCGCATGACGCCGGAACTGCAGACGCGTGGCCGGCTGATCGAGGGAATCCGCAACGCGCGCAAGGTCGCCGCCGGTCGGACCACCTTTGCGGTCG
>CAYWBJ010000200.1:0-2269 GCA_964456165.1 uncultured Gemmatimonadaceae bacterium
GGAGGAGCCGCCCGACTTCGAGATAACCACTGTCAACGTCGATCCCGAGATCGCGACGATGGCCGGACCGCAGCTGGTGGTTCCAGTCGACAACGCCCGCTACGCGCTCAATGCCGCCACCGCCCGCTGGGTCAGTCTCTACAACGCGCTCTACGGCACCGACGTGATTCCGGAAGAGGCGGGCGCGGAGAAAACTGCGGGCTACCACTCCCGGCGCGGCGCCCTCGTCGTCGCCCGCACCAACGTGTTACTCGATGCAGCCGCAGGCCTGGCCGATGGCAAGTACGAAGACGTCGGCGCGATCCGGCTCGCAGGAGGTGATACTAGAGAGCTCCGGTTCACACTGCAGGACGGCGGTGAGACCGGTCTGGCCGATCCCTCCCGGTTCGCCGGCTACATCGAAGCCGACGGCCGGCTCCAGAGCGTGCTGCTGGTGAACAACCGGCTCCACATCGACATCCAGATCGACCCGGACCACCCGATCGGCGAGGCGCACCCGGCGGGGATCAGGGACGTGGTGGTGGAGGCGGCCATCACCGCCATCCAGGACTGCGAGGACTCGGTGGCGGCGGTGGATGCCGAAGACAAGGTCCGCGTCTACGGCAACTGGAGCGGCATCATGAAGGGGACGCTGGAGACCCAGGTAGAGAAGGATGGCAAGACCATCGCACGCAGGCTTAATCCGGACCGCAGCTACATCACTCCGGACAGCGGCACGCTGGCGCTGCCAGGACGAAGCCTGCTGCTGGTGCGCAATGTCGGTATCCACATGTACACCGACGCGGTCACCGCCGGTGGGGAGGAGATTCCCGAAGGATTCCTCGACGCCATGGTCACCTCACTGGCCGCCATGCACGATCTGAAGGGGAATGGCCACCACACCAACAGCCGGACTGGCAGCGTCTACATCGTCAAGCCGAAGCAGCACGGGGTGCGGGAGGTGGAGGCCACGGTCGAGCTCTTCGGCCGGGTGGAAGCTGCCCTGGGGCTGCCGCTCAATACGCTGAAGATCGGCATCATGGACGAGGAGCGCCGTACCACCGTGAACCTGAAGAAGGCGGTACGCATGGCCAGCGGGCGGGTGGTCTTCATCAATACCGGTTTTCTCGACCGCACCGGCGACGAGATCCACACCAGCATGCGGGCCGGCCCGATGCTGCCGAAGATGGAGATCAAAACCCAGCCGTGGATCGACGCCTACGAGGATTGGAACGTCGACGTCGGCATTGAGACCGGGCTCGTCGGCAGGGCCCAGATTGGCAAGGGCATGTGGGCGATGCCGGACAACATGCGGGAGATGGTGGAGACCAAGATTGGTCACCCGACCGCGGGCGCGAACACCGCCTGGGTGCCGTCGCCGACGGCGGCGGCGCTGCACGCGATGCATTATCACCAGGTCGACGTGACGGCGCGGCAGGGCGAGTTGGCCAGCCGCCCCCGGGCGTCGCTGACCGACATCCTCTCGCCCCCGCTGCTGGACAGGGAGCTGACGCCCGAGGAGATCCAGCGCGACCTGGACAACAATGCCCAGGGCATCCTCGGTTACGTGGTGCGCTGGGTGGGCCAGGGCATCGGCTGCTCCAAGGTGCCGGACATCAACGACGTAGCGCTGATGGAAGACCGCGCCACCTTGCGGATCTCGAGCCAGCACATTGCCAACTGGCTGCACCACGGGTTGGTAGGTGCCGGCCAGGTACGGGCCAGCTTCGAGCGCATGGCGGCGATCGTCGACCGCCAGAACGCTGGCGACCCCGCCTACCTGGACATGGCGTCTGACTTCGATTCAAGCCTGGAGTTCCAGGCGGCCCTGGACCTGGTGTTCGGTGGCCTCGCTGAGCCCAATGGCTACACGGAGAACGTGCTGCACCGCCGCCGGCGCGAAGCCAAGGCAGCCGGCTAGGAATCAATCCGCCCGGTTACCTTGGGAGAGGTAACGGCAGACAATATGGAGGAACACGGAAGGGTCCGGGAGAGCGCTCTCCCGGACCCTTCCGTGTTTGCGGACGAAGCGCGCCTGGTGCAGACCCGCTTCTACAGCCTACAGTGCCCCGTCGCCGGTTTCACCGGTGCGGATGCGCAGGGCCTCGTTCATCGGGACGACGAAGATCTTGCCGTCGCCCACCTTGCCGGACTTGGCGGCGCTGACGACGGCTTCGATCGCCTGGTCGCGCCTGTCGTCGGTCACGGCGATCTCGAGCTTGATCTTGGGGACGAAGTCCACCGAGTACTCGGCGCCCCGGTAGACTTCCCGGTGTCCCCGCTGCCGGCC
>CAYWBJ010000201.1:0-2315 GCA_964456165.1 uncultured Gemmatimonadaceae bacterium
CGGATCGCCTTGACCAGGCTGTGCTCCGAGGCAATCCACCGCCTCGGATCCTCCTCGAGGATTGCGATCACTGGGATCTCAAGGGCCAGGCCCAGATGCAACAATTCTGTGTTGCAGGAAACGAGGGCCGCACAGCCCTCCAATAGGGCGGCCACCCCGGGCAGGTCGCTCTGGTCGAACGGTCGGATGCGCCCGCCGTGGGTTCGACTAAGATAACCGACCTTCTTCTTGTCCGCGAGAGAAAAAAACAGAACGGGCATCGCTCCTCGCTCGATGATGCGGCCGACGAGGCTTTCCAGCTGCCGCACCGAGAGGCCGTTCCCCTCCCCCGCAGCAAGATCCACGGCCACGACTTGAACATTGCCGTGATCCTCGCCGAGGTAGCGCTTGCGCACCTTGGGGGCGTTGTCGCGGGCGATGGCCCACTTGAAATTCGGCTCGCCCTCTATCCCGAAGAGCCGCAGCATGGACCGGTACTGCTCCCCCTCGTAGACATCTCGGCTCTTCTGCACGACCTCGACGTTGAAGGGCTCCAGGCCTTCTCGCTGGAAGCCCACGCGCAACCGGGCTCCGCTCGAGCCGCAGAGGTGGGCAAGCCGGAAGCTGCAGTCCGGTCCCAGGCAGACACAGAGGTCGTACTGCTCCTGCTGCAGCCGGTCGGCGACCTGCTTGAACGATGCGGTCCAGACAGCCGCGTCGAGGCTGCCGGTAACGACGCGGTCGACGAAAGGGATCTGCCGCGCAATGGTGACCTTCTTCTCGTCGACGAACAGGTCGACTTGGGCTTGAGGGTAGGTCTGTCGCAGGAGGTTGCAGCACGGCGCCCCGATGAACAGCCCGCCAACCCGGTCGTTGGGCAGAATGAGGATCTTGCGGACGTCGCGGAAGGCCTGGAATACGTCGATGGTCTCGCCGCTGGTGGGCTTCGGCCGGAACCACCGTAGCACCGCCCGGTCCCCGATCGTCCCCCTGTACCGCACGTCGGTCAAGCCCATCTCATTAGCACGTGTGGGACAGCGAAATCACCAGGCCTCGGCGCTGACCTTGGTCAGGGCCCGCATCTTATTCATGTCGGTCGAACTCGAGCCGGTGGAGCATATCCTCGACACTCAAGCCTGACATAAGAACCTCCTAAAGGTCGCGGGCCGGCACTCGTCGAGCAGAACGAGAGTGACGTCGGCAACATCGAGCTGCTTCTCTCCGATCAGACTGATCAGATCGTTGATGCAGCCGGTACGCCCTCCAGACTGGGCGGTGAAGCGGTCAATGATTTGTCGATTTCTTCTTGTTCCTGACAAATTGGCGGCGAAACCGGCGGTAACCGAAGTTCTTGGCGAAGCCGCAGGCATCGACCCAGGCCTTGGGCATTCTCGTGGAAGGGGGATGAGAACATCCTCGAGCCGTTCCACCTCCTTCGAGTCGACGATGATGACCTTGTTGCCGAGGAGGGTCAGACCGACCCCGATGTTGGCGGTCAGACTCGACCGGGCGGTGCCGCCCGCCCTTGTCGCCCGCCAGCGCCCAGATGACCTTCTCCGGCACCGCGCTGTCAAGACTATGAGGCCCGGAGCGCAACTGAGGTTGCGCGGCGAGTTTTGCACTCATTGTCAGGTCCTGTGACGGGATGTGTCCGCAGTAGCTAACTGACAGGCGGCCAAGACCTAGCGTGTCTCGACCTTTGGCCTAGTATAGGGCCGCACTCCGCTAGCTGTCAAGCGCGGAGCCAGTGCTGTAATCCGTTTGAGTAGTATCGGCGTCGAGCGTAGAGACCTGAGCCTATCTGCTGATGTAACAACATTTTGTATTTAATGACCTGAGACCGTCCCAAGACCGCATGACTCCTTCGAGAGACTTCACCGCAACCACCTTCGTCGTCCGCGGGTGCGAGACCCTACTGCTCTGGCACCGGAAGGTCGGCGCCTGGCTGCCCCCAGGCGGTCACATTCATGCTGACGAGCTGCCCGATGATGCCGCCGTCCGGGAGGTACTCGAGGAGACCGGACTACGGGTCGAGTTGCAGTCCGGTCGCGATCGGTGGGGCAAGGTAGTTGTCCTCAACCAGCCGGTCTGCGTCCTGCTGGAGGATATAGAGCCGGGCCATCAGCACATCGACCTGATCTACTTCGCCCGCAGCGCCGAGGGCACCCCAATGATCAACGAACGCGAATCCTCCGCCTTCCGATGGTGCTCCCACGTCGATCTTGAGGGCAGCGTAATTGCACCGGTTATCCGGATCCTAGGGCAACGCGCCAGCTCCGTATTGGCGTCGGGAGACTTACGTGACAACGGCCTTTATCACCCACCCGCGTTTTCTC
>CAYWBJ010000202.1:0-8105 GCA_964456165.1 uncultured Gemmatimonadaceae bacterium
GCGAGAATGCCAAGCTCTTTTTGCGCGACAATCCTCAGGTAGCGACGGAGCTGCAGGGGAAGCTCCGGATCGAACTGGGACTGGATGCGCCGGGGCAGGACGTCGGCGCGGAGGAGTAGGGGTGACCAGGCGGCTGCGACGGCCGGCAAAGGCCTGCTCCGAGCGCGCTGCGCGTAAGGTGGGTCTCGATTACCTGAGCGGACGGAATCGCACTGTGGCGCAGGTTCGGAGACACCTGCGCAAAGCTGCGTTCGAGCCCGAGGATGTCGAGGTCGCCATCGCTGATCTGATGCGGCTGAAGCTGCTCGATGACGAGCAGTACGCTCGACAATGGGTCGAGGCCCGGCTGCGGGAGAAGCGGCCGGCCGGCAGGCGCAAGTTCGCCCTTGACCTGCGCCGCAAGGGCGTCGATCCCGGACGGATCGACACTGTGATGGATGAGTACCGGGAGCGCCTCGAGTCCGGAGAGGTAGTCGCCGACCTGCTGCTGCGGCAGCAGTGGCGTTACCGCGGTCTCGATCAGGTCACGGCCAGGCGCCGCATGCTCGGTTATCTTTCGCGCCGCGGCTATGACAGGGAAACGGCCGACAGCGCCGTGCAGCAGGTATGGGAGGAGATTCAGGACAATGACGTCGCAGGAGATTAGGGAACAGTATCTGCGCTTTTTCGAGAAGCGCGGACACCAGCGGGTCCGTAGCGCCCCGGTGGTGCCCCGTGACGACCCCACTCTCTACTTCACCAACGCGGGCATGAACCAGTTCAAGGACGTCTTCCTCGGACTTGGAAAACGGGACTACACCCGCGCGGTGGACACCCAGAAGTGCATCCGCGTCTCCGGTAAGCACAACGATCTGGAGGAAGTCGGCGTCAGTCCCCGGCATCACACCTTCTTCGAAATGCTGGGCAACTGGTCCTTCGGCGACTACTTCAAGAAGGAGGCGATCGAGTGGGCCTGGGAGTTGTTCACCGAGGACTGGGGCCTCGACAAGCGCCGGCTCTGGGCGACGGTGTTCGAGGGCGATGAGCAGGACGGGCTCGATGCCGATGTCGAAGCTGAAGCGCTGTGGCGCGAGTGCACCGACGTCAGCGCCGACCACATCGTGCGGCTGCCGGCCAAGGACGTGTTCTGGGAAATGGGGGAAACCGGCCCCTGTGGTCCCTCCTCCGAACTGCATATCTACGTTGGTGACGACGTCGAGGCGCAGGATCCGCAGGGCATTGTCGAGGGCTGGGACGGCTACCTGGAATTGTGGAACCTGGTATTCATCCAGTTCAACCGCGACGAGGTGGGGGCGCTGCATCCGCTCCCGGACGTCCACGTCGACACCGGCCTCGGCTTCGAGCGGATCTGCAGCGTCCTGCAGGGGGCGCCGAGCAACTACGAGACCGACATCTTTCAACCGATCATCGATCGCATCGCCGCGGTCAGCGGTCGCGCCGACGAGGCCGAAGACCGGGTGGCTATGCGGGTAATCGCCGACCACATCCGCGCCCTGACCTTCGCCATCGCCGATGGCGCGTTGCCGGCCAACGACGGTGCCGGCTACGTCCTCCGGCGGATCCTGCGCCGCGCCGCCCGTTACGGCCGGCAGTTGGATCAGCACGAGCCCTTTATTCACGGCCTGACCGACGCGGTCGTGGAGGTCATGGGGGATCAGTTTCCCGAGATTGCGGAGAAGAAGGACCACATCGCCCTGGTCATTCGCTCCGAGGAGGAGAGCTTCGGGCAGACCCTGGATCGCGGAATCGAGATCTTCGAGCGCCTGAGTGAGAGGGGCGAGATCACCGGCGCCGACGCCTTCCAGCTCTACGACACCTACGGGTTCCCCCTCGACCTCACCGAGCTGATGGCCCGCGAGCGCGGGTTAGCGGTCGACACGGCCGGTTTCGAGAATGAGCTTGAGGCCCAGCGCCAGCGCGGCCGCGAGGCGACCAGGAGCCGTTTCCGCGCCGCCGAGGGTGTCGATGATACGGTGGACGAAGAGCACTCGGAGTTCGTCGGCTACGACCGCCTTCGCGCCGACGCGCGGATTGTGCAGGTCGAGATCGACGCTGCCGGCGCTGCCAGTCTCCTGCTCGATCGGACCCCGTTCTACGCCGAGGCGGGGGGACAGGTGGGCGATCGCGGGCGGGTCGAAGGTGACGGATTCGCCATCGAGGTCGATGACGTGGTCAAGGGCCGCGGCGGCATCTTGCACGTGGGGCGTCTGGTGGCTGGCGATGCGGCTGCCGTCAGGGGTGCGGTGAGCGCCCAGGTCGACGCCGCGGCGCGCTTGGCTGCGGCGCGCAACCATACCTCGACCCACCTGCTCAACCAGGCCCTGCGCGACGTGCTCGGCGATCACGTCGCGCAGATGGGATCGCTGGTCGCCCCGGAGCGGCTGCGCTTCGATTTCTCCCACTTTGCAGCGCTCAGCGACGATCAGCAGGCCGATGTTGAGGGAATGGTGAACGACCGCATCCGCGCCAACCTGGAGACCTCCACCTTCGAGGAGGATCTGGACACGGCCCGCCAGATGGGAGCGCAGGCGCTTTTCGGCGAGAAGTACGAGGAGCGGGTGCGGGTTGTTAAGATCGGGGATTTCAGCCTCGAGCTCTGCGGCGGCACACACGTGGAGGCCACTGGCGAGATCGGCCTCTTCAGTCTGCTGACCGACAGTGGCATTGCTGCGGGCACGCGCCGGGCCGAGGCCCTCAGTGGTGACGGCGCCGAGCAGTCGATGCGCGAGCAGAGGGAGGCTGTAACCCGCATTGGCAGCCTCCTGAATGGCCCGGTGGTGGAACTGGCCGACCGGGTCGACGGCCTCCTCCAGCGCAACAGGGACCTCGAGCGTGAGCTCGGCGACCTGCAGCGGGAGCAGGCTAACCGGGAGGGCGGTCAGCTGGCGGCGGCGGCGGTGGATGTGGAGGGCATCAAGGTCGTTGCCACCCGCGTTCAGGTTGATGAGACGGCCGGGTTGAGGACCTTGGCCGATGGCATGCGAGAGAGCCTGGGCTCGGGTGTGGGGGTCATGGGGGCGGAGGTCGGCGGCAAGGTGTCCTTCATCGCCGTGGTTACCGACGACCTGATCGCAGATCGGGGGCTCAAGGCCGGCGACGTCGTCAAGGGGGTGGCCCGGCTGGCCGGAGGCTCCGGTGGCGGCAAGCCCCATCTCGCCCAGGCCGGCGGCAAGAATCCCGAGAAGATGGACGAAGCGCTGGACGCCGTGCCCGGAATCGTTCGCGAACTGGTGCGTTGATGCCGCCGGATGCGTCGACATTCGACTACCTTATGGAGGTGTCCGAGCGCCGCGGTGCGGGTTACCTGACCCTGCTCGACCCGGACAGGATGACGCCGGACGAGCTAGAGGCGCGGGCGCTGGTCTGCGCCGCGGCCGGCGCCGACGCCCTGCTGGTGGGTACCAGCCTGATGTTCTCCAGCAATCACCAGGACTTCCTCGGTCGCCTCAAGGACCAGGTCGCCATTCCGGTAATCAGTTTCCCCGGCAGCGCAGCACACGTGAGCCCACTGGTCGATGCCATTCTGTTCCTCTCGATGATCAGCGGCCGCAATCCCGATCTGCTGATCGGGCAGCAGGCCAAGGCGGCCCCGCTGTTGCGGGAGTACGGCACCGAGGTCATCTCGACCGGGTACATGCTGATCGAGTCGGGCACTCTTTCTTCGGTTGAGTACATGAGCAACACGCGGCCGATACCCAGCGGCAAGGCCGACATCGCTATGGCCCACGCGCTGGCCGCCGAGTACATCGGCATGAAGATGATTTACCTGGAAGCGGGCAGTGGCGCGGCCCGGGCGGTTCCCACCGAGATGGTGCAGGCGGTCGTAGACTACATCAGCCTGCCCGTTATTGTCGGCGGCGGGATCCGCGATGGCGAGACGGCGGCGGCAAGGGTGGCGGCCGGCGCCCGCTTCATCGTCACCGGATCGGCGGTGGAGACCGAGGGCAACGGGCTCGAAAGCCAGCTGCGCGAGCTGAGCGACGCTGTCCACGTGAAGGGTTGACTGCGTGGTGTCCCGGGTCGATCAGCACTGTCATATCCTGCCCGCCGTGGACGACGGTTCCGAGACGATCGCGAACTCGCTTGAGATGCGGCGACGTGGCCAGGCCGAGGGCATTCGCATCGCGGCGCTGACGCCCCACCTCCATCCTCACGATGATACCGGGAAAGAGGCGCGCCACCGCCAGCTGGCCTCCGACCACGAGCAGCTGGAGCGGCTGCGGGGTCAGGACCTACTCTTGCAAGTCAACGCCCATCAACGGGTTACCGAGCTGGTCGGCGCAGATGAAGCGCCGGCGTCTGGAAGCGCCTGACGGGAGAAGTGAAGTGATAACGCGATCGGTGGTCATACAGAACTCTCTTGGCATCCACGCCAGGCCGGCGGCGCTGCTGGTACAGGAAGCGGGCCGTTTCCAGGCGGTGATCTACCTGTCGAAAGGCGACGTCAAGCGCATCAATGCCAAGAGCATCATGGGGGTTATGATGCTGGCCGCAGAACGGGGAGCGGAGGTGACGGTGGAGACCGACGGCGTTGACGAGCAGGAAGCCCTCGACGCGCTCACCGAGCTTTTGGCTCGGAACTTCGAGGACCAGATTTGACGCTGGTGGATCCGCACGAGCAGATATCGGGCATCGCCGCCGCGCCGGGCGTGGCGATCGGTCGTGCCTTCATCTACCACAAGGAGATCCCCAGCTTCTCGCGCCGGCGGATCCAGCCGGCGCAGGTGGAGCTGGAAGTCGAGCGCTTCCAGCAGACGGTACACCAGGCGGCCGAGGAGATCCGGCGTACGCAGCGGCTGGTGGAGATGGAGCAGGGAGCGGATCTGGCGCAGATCTTCGGCGCGCAATTGACGATGCTGCAGGATTCCCACGTCCGTGACCAGACGATCGAGCTGATCCGCAGCAAGCAGTATTCGGCCGAACACGCCTTCTCGCTGACCCTGGAGCAGACCAAGGGGATGTTCGAGCAGATAGAGAACGACTATCTGCGCGAACGCCTGGCCGATGTGATGGACATCGAGAAGCAGGTTCTGATCCAGCTGGCCGGGGGCGAGGTCCAGGCGCTGCATGCCCTGCGCGCCAACACCGTCGTGGTAATCCACGAGCTGCTGCCTTCGGAGGCGGCGCAGCTGGGACGCCGCTACGTCAAGGGGCTCATCACCGATGTCGGCGGCGCCACGTCGCACACGAGCATCATCGCGCGCTCGATGCGGCTGCCCACGGTGGTCGGCACCGAGGAAGGCTCCCGCCGGATCAAGTCCGGCGACATCGTGATCGTCGACGGCAACCAGGGCATCGTCCACGTGCGACCGAGCCCGTGGCTGCTGCGCCAGTACCGCAATCAGGTGCGCCGCCAGGTGCGCCGCGAGCGCGATCTGCAGGCCCGCGGGGATCTGCCGGCGACGACGGTCGACGGCAAGGAGATCTCGCTGATGGCCAATATCGAACTGCCGGCCGAGATCGCGGCGGCGGTGGAGCACGGCGCCTGTGGCGTCGGTATGTACCGGACCGAATTCCTCTACCTGGGATATCAACTGCCGACCGAGGAGGAGCAGCTGCACTCCTATACCCAGATCGTCGAGGCGCTCTCCCCCCATCCGGTTATCATCCGCACCATCGACCTGGGTGGGGACAAGCTGTCCCAGGTGCTCGACGTTGCGCCCGAAGCCAATCCGTTCCTCGGCTGGCGGGGCATTCGCATCTGCCTCGAGGCGAGCGAGCTGTTCAAGACCCAGTTGCGGGCTATTCTGCGTTCCGGCGTCGGCGGCGAGGTGCAGATCCTGCTGCCGATGATCTCCAGGATCCAGGAGGTGCGCCAGGCGCGCTCGATAGTCGAGGAGGTCAAGCTCGAGCTAGCGGCCGAAGGGAAGGCGTTCCAGGCCGAGTGCAAGATCGGCATCATGGTCGAAGTGCCCTCGGTGGGATTGCTGGCCGACCGCTTCGCCGCCGAGACCGATTTCTTCAGTCTCGGCACCAACGACCTCACCCAGTACATGCTCGCGGTGGATCGCGGGACTGCGCGGGTAGCCGGCCTGTACGATCCCTTTGATCCCGCCGTTCTGACTGTCATCAAGCGGGTGGCGGATACCGGTCTGGCCCGCGCGGTGCCTGTCAGCATCTGCGGCGAGATGGCCGGCGACCCGCTGGCGACAGTGCTGCTGGTAGGGCTGGGGCTCGACATTCTGAGCATGAGTCCGGGCCTGCTGCCCGAGGTCAAGGAGATCATCCGGTCGATCAGCCTGGACGAGGCTAACCGGGTGGCGTCAAGGTGCCTTGAATTCGAGACCGGCGCAGAGGTGCGCGACCATCTGAAGAGCGTGATGCAGGAGCGCCTAGGCTTCCTGCCCTACTGGGAGAGTCAGACCTGACGATGACCGCGATCGACGTCAGCAAGATGTGGGCGGTAGTGCCCGTGGCCGGCTCGGGGAAGCGGCTGCAGCCCCACACTTTCACCCGACCAAAGCCCCTGCTATTCGTCTCCGGCCAGCCGATCATCGGCCACATCCTCGACCAGATCCGTGCGCTCGGCGTGGACAAGCTGGTACTGGTGGTGGGTCACCAGGGGGGGCAGATCCTGGATTACGTCGGCGAGCGGGGAGATTTCGAGACCGTTGTCAGCGTCGAGCAGGGGGAACCGATCGGCCTGGCCCACGCTGTCTCCCTCGCCGGCCCGTCCGTAGGAACGGATCCCCTGCTCGTCGTCTACGGCGATACCGTATTCGAGGCCGACCTGGCCGAGGTAGTCAGGCGCGGCGGGGACGGGCTCCTCGGGGTGCGCAAGGTCGAGGATCCCCGACGGTTCGGCGTGGTGGTGGAGGAGAGCGGACGAGTGACGAGGCTGGTGGAGAAGCCGGAGGAATTCGTCTCGGATCTGGCGATCTGCGGCGTCAACATGATCGCTGATTCGGCCCTGCTGTTCGCCTGTATCGACGAGTTGATCGCAGGGGAGTTCCGCACCCGGGGCGAGTTCCAGCTCACCGACGCGTTTCAGATTATGGTCGACAAGGGAGCACGATTCGGCACCTTCACCCTTCATTCCTGGTTCGATTGCGGGACCCATGAATCCCTGCTGGACACCAACCGGCACCTGCTGTCGCGGCGCAACTTTTCGGGCGTGGCGGGTGACGTGGTCATCCGGCCGCCGGTGTACGTCGATCCCTGTGCGGAAATCGACGGGTCGGTGATTGGTCCTTATGTTTCCGTCGGAAAGGATGCCGTGATCCGGAACGCCGTCGTGCGGAATTCGATCGTCGGCGCCGGAGCGCAGGTCGAGGGTATCGTGCTCGACGAGTCGATCGTCGGTTACTGCGCGATGGTCAACGGCCGGCCGAGTCACCTGAACGTCGGCGACAACTCGCAGATCACGAGCTGACCGTTAAGAAAACCAACAGCGACAAAACCAGAAGGAGCATTACCGTGGGAAGAAGCCTTTTTACATCCGAATCGGTTTCCGAGGGCCACCCCGACAAGGTGGCCGACCAGATATCGGACGCCGTCCTCGACGCCATGCTCGCCCAGGATCCGCGCTCGCGCGTTGCCTGCGAGACCCTGGTCACCACTGGCCAGGTCGTGGTCGCTGGCGAGATCACCACTCGCGCCCAAGTCGATGTGCAGGCCCTCGTGCGCGAGACCATCGAGGAGATCGGCTACACCGACTCGGCCTACGGCTTCGACAGCCGCTCCTGCGGCGTGCTGGTTGCCTTGGACACCCAGTCGCCCGATATCGCCCAGGGGGTGAACCAGGGTGAGGGGCTGCACGCCGAGCAGGGCGCCGGGGATCAGGGGATGATGTTCGGGTACGCCTGCCGCGAAACGCCGCAGTTGATGCCGCTGCCAATCATGCTTTCGCACCGCCTTCTCGAGCACCTGGCCAAGCTGCGGAAGCGGGGCACGCTGGGCTACCTGCGTCCGGACGCCAAGTCCCAGGTCACCGTCGAATACGCGGACGGCAAGCCCACCCGGGTCGACACCGTCGTCATCTCGACCCAGCACGATCCCACCGTCGGGCACAAGCGGATCACCCGCGACATGATCCAGGTGATCAGGAAGGTGATTCCCGCGCGTTACCTCGACGCCGACACCATCTACCACATCAACCCGACCGG
>CAYWBJ010000203.1:0-5575 GCA_964456165.1 uncultured Gemmatimonadaceae bacterium
GTTGCTCGCTCTGGCTTTTTCTCGTCCTCAGCTCCACCCGTAGCGGTCTGAGGGTCCCCTGTGACGTTGCCAGGGGCCGGGCAGGGGTGCTGGTTCCGGGGTCCAGCTGCGTCATCCAGGGCCCTGAGAGATCGAGGGATCCGCGAGGCGGCCGGGAAACCGAGGCAGCTCCCCCGTCACGCGGGCTCGAAAGCCAGGAAGGTCCTTGGGGCTTCTTCAGTGCCGCGGTGGAGGAAGAGGGCGCGCAGGCTGGCGCCGACGGCGATGGACTCGGGTGCCCTGGCGTCGACGCCCTCGATACGGGCGACGACGCGGGGGCCTTCGTCGAGCTCCACGACACCAGTGATGTAAGGATTGTCGCGACCGTAGCCTTCCTCGGCCATGAAGGCGGGGCCGATAGCGATGGCGGTGAAGGCGGCGAGCCTGCCGTCGCCGGAGACGGCCTCCCAGGCCATGTCGGTGCTGTGGCAGCTGGTGCAGATGGTGCGGGGGGGGACGAACAGGGCCTGGCAGGACTGGCAGCGGCAGCCCATCAGCTTGTCTTCGCGCAGGTATGCTTCGTAGCCGTGGTCGTTGACGGCGCGCGCGGACACGGGTTACCTCCGCTCCAGGATGGTGAAGGTGCAGGTGCCGCCGGTGCCGCCGAGGTTGTGGGCGCCACCGATTCGGAGGTTGCCGGCGGGGACCTGGCGGTCGCCGGCCTGGTGCCTGAGTTGCTCCCACACTTCGATCAGCTGGGCCGTGCCTGTGGCGCCGACGGGATGGCCCTTGCACTTGAGGCCACCGGAGGTGTTGATCGGCATGGCGCCGTCGAGGCGGGTCTGGCCGTCGGCGATGGCCCTGTAGCCTTCGCCCGGTGCGAAGAAGCCCAAATCTTCGGTGTGGATGACCTCGGCGATCGAGAAGCAGTCGTGGACCTCGGCGAACTGGATGTCGGCCGGCCGCAGGTCGGCCATCTGGTAGGCCTCCTCCGCGGCGGTGCGGGTGGCTTCGAAGTAGGTCAAATCGTCAGCGGCGTGCAGCCCGCGGCCGCTGCCCTGGCCGATGCCGACCACGTGCAGGGGGGCGGCGGTGAAGGCGGCGGCGAGTTCCTCGCCGACCAGCAGCATGCAGGCGGCGCCGTCGGAAATGGGGCAGCAGTCGAACAGGTGCAACGGCCAGGCGATGGCCGGGTTGGCCTGCGGATCGGAAAGGAAGGCCTTTTCGTCCGTCCAATCCGGCACCTGCTGACCGCGGCCGCGGGCGCGGTCAGCCTTGGCCTCCATCATGTCGCGCACCGTCACCTGGTACTGGGCCTTGGGATTCTTGGGGGCGTTGTCGTGGCTCTTGATGGTGACGTCCATCAGGTGCTCGCGGCCGGCGCCGTAGCGGTCGAAGTAGGCGGTCGCGATGGTGCCGAAGACGCCGGGAAAGGTGAAGCCGGAGCGGCGCTCGTAGGGAATGGCGGCTAGGGCCAGGCCCTCGGCCACCTCTTCGGTGGAACGCTTGGACATCTCCTCGACGCCGCCGACCAGGACTAGGTCGTAGAAGCCGGAGGCGATGGCGAAGACGCCCTCGCGGAAGGCCAACGCGCTCGAGGCGCAGGCCCCCTCGGTGCGGGTGGCCGGCTTGGGGATGGTGCCAATGGCGTCGGCGAGGATGGCGCTCCAGTGGGCCTGCTCGACGAAGAAGTCGTTGCTGAAGTTGCCGACGTAGAGCGCGTCGATGTCGGCCGGATCGCCCCCCCGGTCGACCGAGGCGAGCATCGCTGTGAAGGCGTCGGCGAACAGGTCCTTGGAGTCCCGGTCGTCGAACATGCCGAACTTCGACATGCCGGCACCGACGACGGCCACACCGCGCCCCAGCTTGCGTTTCTTAGCCACCATACCAGTCCTCCGCTTTCAGACTTTGCGTTCGGTATCTTTCCAATAGCGGTCCCGCAGCTCGCGCTTGAGGATTTTGCCGTAGTTGTTAACGGGCAGCTCGTCGACGTACTCGACCCGCCGCGGCTTCTTGTAGCTGGCGATCTGTGACCGGCACAGGTCGACGAGCTCGGCCTCCTCGACGGTCCTGCCCGGCACCAGCGAGACGATGGCGATCACCGCCTCCCCCCAGACCGGGTCGGGAATGCCCACCACCGCTACCTCCCGCACCGCCGCATGCTGGATGATTACCTCCTCGATCTCGCGGGGGTAGATGTTTTCGCCGCCGCTGATGATCATGTCCTTCGAGCGGTCCATGATGAACAGGTAACCCTGATCGTCCAGATAGCCCATGTCGCCGGTGTGCAGCCAGCCGCCCCTGAGGGTTTCGGTGGTGGCCTCGGGGTTCTTCCAGTAGCCCTTCATCACCAGGTCGGAGCGGGTGGCGATCTCGCCCATCTCGCCCGGAGACAGCTCGCGGTCGGCCTCGTCGAGAATCACCACTTCGCAGTCGGTGCGCGCAATACCGGCCGAGGCCAGGCGACGGATCTGCTCCGGCGAGCCGTCTGGTACGTGTCCCTGGTGCGGCAGATAGGAGATGGTCATCGGGGCCTCGGCTTGACCGTAGAGCTGAACCAGGCAGCCGCTGAACTTCGCCATCGCCTCGGCCATATCCTCCACCATCATCGGGGCGCCGCCGTAACAGAGCGCCTTCATTGAGCTCAGGTCGTAGCGCTCGAAGTTAGGGGTGTCCATAAGCATGCGTACCATCGTCGGTGCCACGAACATGTTGGTTACGCGGTGCGACTCGATGGCCTGCAGGACGGCGCCGGCGTCGAAGGAGACCGCGGCGGGTATCACGTTGGCCGCCGCCTTGCCGATGTTGGGCAGGGCGTAACAGCCGCTGCCGTGGGAGAGCGGCGCAGCGTGCAGGACCACTTCGTCGAAGCCGAAACCGGGACAGATGTCAGCGTAGTAGTTCATCGTCATCGCCAGCAGGTTGCGATGGGTGAGCATGGCGCCCTTTGGGGCGCCGGTGGTACCGGAGGTGTAAAAGATCCAGGCGACGTCGTCCGGTGCCACATCGGCGTCGTCGAATGCGTCGCGCTCGGCACCCAGCAGCTGTTCGTAATCGAGTAGGCCCGTTGCCGCCTGGCCGCAGGCTTCGACTGCGATCAGGTGCTGGGCGCCGGGGAAACGCTCCCGGATCGCCGTCATCGGCTCGACGAACTCCGGCGACATGATCAGGGCACGCGACTCGGAGTTGTCTACGATGTAGGCCACCTCGTTGGGGTGCAGGCGGAAGTTCAGCGGCACGGCGGCACAGCCCAGCTTGAAGCATGCGAACATAGCCTCGAGCATCTCGGGCCGGTTGTACATAAGGACCGAGACGTTGTCGCCGGCGCGGATTCCCAGCCGCCGCAACCCGGCGGCCAGCCGATTGGCGCGTGCGTCGAAGGTGCCGTAGTCGATCTGCCGCTGGCCGTGGATGATGGCGGGTCGGGCAGGAGAACTGGCAGCGGATCGAGTCAGCAGCTTGGCGATGTTCATCGGGGTCGTTTCGGCGGCAGTCGACGGCGGCGGCGCGGATAAACATAAGCCCGGTCCGCGGGCGGTTCAACGTGGCTTGGTTGGCTGTTGCCAAAGAGGGGAAATGGGCGACCTTATGGCCGGCGAGTCCGGGTTGCCGCCCCTGCGCAACGTGCCCTCGAGTGACCGATCGTCCGAGGTAGAATCCGTGAGAGCTGCACAGCTAGTAGCCCCGCGCCAATGGGAATTAATCGAAGTCGAGAAACCGGAGCCCAGGCCCGGAACGATGCTGGTGCGGATGGAGAAGACCGGCATCTGCGGATCGGACAAGACTCCATTCCTCGGCATGCACGAGGACTATCCACTGCCTCCGGGCAGCACCGGGCACGAGGGCGTGGGTACGGTAGAGGAATGCCCGTCCGGCAAGCTCAACCCGGGCGATCGGGTCATCCTGTCGCACTTCCACTCCGGTCTCTTCCAGGATTACGTGCTGGCCGATGACGAGGGCTGCGTGCCGCTACCGGCCGGCTTCGACGCTGATGTCGGCCTGATGAGCCAGCTCCTCGGCACCGTCATCCACTGCTTCTTCAAGCTCGGCAACGTGATCAACCAGGAGGCCGTGGTGCTCGGCCAGGGGCCGGTGGGCCAGCTGTTCGTCGCGGTGCTGAACAACCTGGGGGTGCACCAGGTCATCGGGGTCGATCCGCTGCCGCATCGGCTTGAGATGGCCCGCCGGATGGGCGCCGCCCACGTGATCAACCCGGCAGAGCAGGAGGTGGAGGAAGCGGTGCGCGAGCTCACCGGCGGCCGCATGGCCGACCTGGCCGTGGAGGCGATCGGGGAGCAGGAGACTTTCGACACCTGCACGTCGATCCTGCGCCGGCAGGGCACCATGATCTACTTCGGCGTGCCGGACAAGTTCAACGTCGAGGGCGTCATGCAGGTGCGGTTCCGCGACCTGTTCGTCAAGGAGATCAAGCTGGTGACGTCACTGGGCCCCAACCCGGAGCAGGATTACGCGGCGGCGCTGAGCTGGATAACCTCCGGACGTCTGGACCCGCGTCCCCTAATTACCCACAGCCTGCCCTTCGAGCAGATTCAGGAGGGATTCGAGATCGCCTACGATCGGCCGGCGGAGACCGGCTCGGTGAAGGTGGTGCTACAGTTCTGAGGGCCTGCCGTGGCGCCCGCCGATGCACTGGTGCCTCCCGGCTTGCGCGAACGCTCGGTCGGTGCTAGTGGACCGGCCCGCTACCCCTCGCTCGGTCACCGACTCGGGGTAGCTAACGGTGTCGCCGCTGCGGGTCGACGACCCCGGCGCCGGTCTCCTCGTCCCCGAGCAGGTAATTCTGTTCCAGGATCAGGATTGTTCTTCCGTCGCTGACGGTTGCGGGCATATTGCCGTAATTTCTCAGGTCTCTTGAAGAGAATACCACACTCCAGCACAGAGCGATGCGCGAGTTCATCCTGCGGGCGCGTAAGGGCCCGACTACGGCGAATTTCCCCCTGGCTGCAGCCGACCGGCCCGGGTTTCTCGAGATCGTCGCTCACACGGTGGTCAATACCCTGTTCATCGCCGGCCATATCCGCCCCAGCGTGATTCTGCAGATCGTCCTGGACGGCCCATCGGCACCGCCAAAGACGGTCCGCCTCGAGAGCGACGACCTCTGCTCTCTCGGCGGTTTCGACGAGGTGGCAATTCTCGCGGTGCTGCAGCGAGCGCTGCACCAGGGCCGCAATCTGAGGTTGGACGAAGAGGTCCAGGTCGACGACGGCCTGTACGTTGCCAAGCGTAGCTTCGAGAGACTGGTGCGCGATCGCTGTGCCACCGGTCGGCTCCATTATCTGCGGCCAGGTGGCGGCGACATCCGCGACGAAAATCTGGGCCCCGCGGCTTCCTTTCTCCTCACCGACCACCTGAGCATGCCGCGCAAGTCGGACCGATTCCTGGAACGGCTGGGCGCGCGCCCGCTAAGCGTTGGGCCAACGACGCTATTCGCCTCCCAGTGCGTCGTCCTGGTGCACAACGAACTGGATCGCCGCGGGTTCGACTGATCCGCGGGGCGGCGGTATATTTGCGCCATGCTCAGCGACAAGGTGACGGTTCTATTCATCCCCCAAGAGGGGAGCAAGACATTCGAGCT
>CAYWBJ010000204.1:0-7178 GCA_964456165.1 uncultured Gemmatimonadaceae bacterium
TACCGCATCGTCCTGTTGCTGCTGATCATGGCGATCCTCGACTACGCCTTTCAGCGCTGGGACTACGAGAAGAACCTGCGGATGACCAAACAGGAGGTGAAGGAAGAGCTCAAGCAGCAGGAGGGCGATCCCCAGCAGCGCGCGCGCGTCCGCTCCCTGCAGCGGGAGATGTCCCAGCGCCGGATGATGGGAGATGTGGAGCAGGCCGACGTGGTCGTGACCAACCCGACTCACATCGCCGTCGCCCTCAAGTACAAATCCGACACCATGGATGCTCCCATCGTGTTGGCTAAGGGACAGCGATTGGTTGCGGAGCGCATCAAGGAACTGGCGCGGGAGGCCGGCGTGCCGCTGGTCGAAAACAAGCCGTTGGCCCGCGCCCTCTTCAAGACGGCGCAGATCGGTGAGCAGATTCCCGAGGAGCTGTTCAAGGCGGTGGCCGAGGTCCTGGCTTTCGTCTTCCAGCTGCGGCGCCGGAAGGCCAGGTGAGGGGGTAGGGAATCATGTTCGGCCGCTGGGTCCAGGTTATCAGCAGGCACACCGACATTCTGGTGGCGGTTGGGGTAGTCGTCATCCTCGGGGTGATGATCGTGCCTCTTCCCACCTACATCATGGACTTCCTGCTGACCATGAACATCAGCCTGGCGTTGCTGGTCCTCATGCTGACCATATACATCACCAAGCCCCTCGAGCTGGCGGTGTTCCCGGGGCTGCTGCTGGTCCTAACGCTCTTCCGACTCTCTCTCAACGTCGCGTCTACCCGGCTGATCCTGAGCCAGGCCGACGCCGGTGACTTGATCGCCGCGTTCGGCGATGTGGTGGTCCGCGGCAACTTCGTCCTCGGCTTCATCATCTTCGTGATCGTCATAATCATCCAGTTCGTCGTCATCACCAAGGGTGCCGGGCGCGTCGCCGAGGTGGCGGCCCGATTCACCCTGGACGCGATGCCAGGCAAACAGATGGCGATCGACTCCGACCTCTACTCCGGCCTGATCGACGAGGTGTAAGCCCGCCGTCGGCGGGTCGACGGCGCCCGCGAGGCCGACTTCTACGGGGCCATGGACGGTGCCAGCAAGTTCGTTCGGGGTGATGCCATAGCCGGAATTCTGATCACCCTGATCAACATTATCGGCGGCTTTGCTATCGGAGTCCTGCAGCGCGATCTGTCCCTGGCGCAGGCGATAGAGACCTACACGCTGCTGACGGTCGGGGACGGTCTGGTGACGCAAATCCCGGCGCTGATTACCTCGACCGCCGCCGGCCTGATCATCACGCGCTCGACGTCGGACAACAATCTGGGCCGCGACATCAACACGCAGCTCACCAGTCGGCCGCAGGCCGGTTTCATCGCCGGCGGCATGCTGATTACTCTGGGCATGATTCCCGGCCTGCCGACCTGGCCGTTCTTCAGCATTGGCACAGTGCTCCTAATCCTGGCCCTGAGCGTGCGGTTCGTCGGGCAGCGTCGCAAGGTGGAGGAGGCGGCGCAGGCAGAGGAGGAGGCCCGTCCTGAGGACCGGCCCGAAGACTACCTGCGGACCGACCTGCTCGAGGTGGAGATCGGCTATCAGCTCGTGCCCCTAGTCGATGCCACGCAGGGGGGAGACCTGATCGAGCGGATCGTGCAGATCCGCAAGCAGGCGGCCGTGGAGATGGGATTCATCGTACCGCCGGTGCGGGTTCGGGACAATGTTCAGCTCAATCCGGACGAGTACCGCATCAAGATCAAAGGTGAGCCGATTGCCCTCGGCATGCTCGATGCCAAGAGTTTGCTGGCGATCGATCCCGGTTTCGCGGAGGGGGCGATCGAAGGCGTGGAGACCATCGACCCGGCCTTTGGGCTGCCCGCCCGGTGGATCGGCACGTCACAGCGGGAGAATGCGGAGTTGCTCGGCTACAACGTTGTCGAGCCGGTAGCGGTGCTGGCAACTCACCTCACCGAGGTGATCAACAGCCACGCCCAAGAGCTGCTCGGGCGCCAGGAGACCCAGAACCTCATAGACGAGTTCAAGGGGGTCTATCCGGCCGTGGTAGAGGAGCTGATTCCTGACATCGTGCCGACAGGAAAACTGCAGCGGGTGCTGCAGAAGCTGCTGGCCGAACGCGTGTCGGTGCGAGACCTGCGTACGATCCTCGAGGTGCTGGCCGACTACGCCGACATCAACGACGTCGAGGTATTGGCCGAGTATGCCCGCGCATCGCTGCGACGGGTGATCTGCAACACTTTGGTGAAAGAGTCCCCGGACGAGAGCATCGCGGTCCTGACCGTCGATGGAGACGTCGAGCAGCTCATCGTCGAGGGTGTGCAGAGCACGCCTACCGGACTCAACGTCGCTGTCGCCCCAGATGTGGCCAGCGAGCTCTTCGAGGCCCTTTCTAAACTGGTGGATCAGATGATAGCCAACGGTCAGCTGCCGGTGGTGCTGACCGCTCCCAGTATCCGTTTGGCGTTCCGCAAATTGACGGCCGCCAATTTTCCGAGCCTTTACGTGGTCTCGTACAACGAGATCGCCCCCGAGGTCGAAGTGAACTCGGTGGGAAACCTGAGCTTGAGCTATGAAGATCAAGAAATACGCGGCGAAGAGTATGCCGGAGGCCCTGCAGCTCGTCCGTGACGAGCTGGGAGAGGCCGCCGTCATCCTCAGTACCAGGCAACTGCCGGGCAACAGCAGCTTGAATCAACAGGACGGGGCCTGTGTGGAGGTCACCGCCGCGATGGATGAGACCGTCGCTCCGGCTCGGCACCTGGACGTGCCGTTGGATCCGGCCAGGGGGACTGCGACCGCTGGTGTGGCGGCTTTCGCCGGAGCAGAGGTCGGCGAGTCGCGGGTTCGCGGCCTCGGCGGTGTCGCTGCAGCGCGCCGTTATGCCGTCCAGGTCGGCGCTGAGTCCCTCTCTCCGTCTCCTGATCCGACCGCGATGCCGGGACTGGAGGAAGAAAAGCGACCCCTGACCAGTGATGTGGAGCGGGCTGTCCAGTACCTGCGCTCGATGACTCCTGCCGCGTGGGAAGCGGTCCCGGGCCCGGCCCAGGTTAAGGACGTTGGCGACGCGCCGGGGGCCGATCCGGGAGAGCGGGCCGGCCGCCGTTCTGCTCTGAATCAGGAGGAGCGGACCGGCGACGGGGGTGACCTGGCCGTGCTCTCGGTACAGCTGACGCGGCTGCAGGAGACCGTTTCCCTGCTGCACGGCAGCGGTGCACCGACTCTGCAGGTGCCGGATCCCGTCGTTCGCCTCGCCGACCGGATGCGGAACATGGGCTTGGCGGAGGAGATCGCCAACCGGGTAGTTCAGTGGCTCTTCGACAACCTGGAGCGGGACGAGCTGAACGACCGCGCACTGGTCGCCGGAAAGGCGGTCGAGGCGTTGCTGGGCATGTTGCCGTCCTACAGGGAAATGATCCGCGTCGGGCGTCGGAAGAAGACGATCGGCTTTGTCGGTGCTTCCGGCTCGGGCAAGACGACCGCCGCCGCCAAGATCGCCGCCGGTTTCGCGATGAAGCGGAAGGATCGAATCGTGGTGATTACCGCCGACGACCGGCGGGTCGGCGCGGTCGATCAGGTCCAGGCATTCGCCAATATCATCGATATCCCGCTGGAGCTGGCCTACGGCGAGGAAGATTTCGACAGCATTGCGCTACGTTACGAGAAGGCCCAACTAGTCTTGGTGGACATGCCGGGGTGCGGTGCCCACGATCGTCAGGGTTGGGAGCGGCAGCGCCGACTGCTGGAAGCTGCCGGGGGTGACGAAGTGCAGGTGGTCATCGACGGGATGGCCAGTATCGACCACATGATGGATCTCATCGAGGCGACCGAGGTCTTCCCGAATCGGCGCCTTCTGTTCACCAAGCTCGACGAGCTCGTGCGGCCGGGTGCCGTAATCAGCGCTGCGGTGCGCAGCGGGATCTCGGTCTCGTACCTGGTGAACGGTCCGGAGGTGCCCGGTGCGATCGAGGCGGCAAACCTTCCGCGTCTGGTCACTCAGATAGTTGGGGACGAATCTGTTCAGGAGCAGGTATAGCTTGATGGCCAAGAGCCCGCGCGCCCTCGCTGTGCCCAGCGGCAAGGGCGGTGTCGGAAAGAGCTGCATCGCTCTCAACCTGGGGGTGACGTTGGCGCGCGGGGGACAGCGGATCCTGCTGGTCGACGCCGACCTGGGGAAAGGAAATCTGGCGATTCTGACGGGGATCGCACCGCGCTACACGATCGAGTCGGTGCTCGCGGGCGCCTGCACGAGCGCGGATGCCATCGTTGAGGACATGGAGGTGCTGGGACCGGGCGTGGCCCTTCTGCCGGCAGCCTCGGGGGCGCGGGGCGAGACCTGGCCACCGGCGTTGGGGGCGCTTGGTGTGGCCGAGGATATCGGCCAGGGCTTCGACCTGGTGATTGTCGACACCGCCGCCGGCGTCGATCGCCATGCCGTCGAATTTGCGGCCGGGGCCGACGATCTACTGGTCGTGGTAACGCCCGAACCGACCTCAATTGCGGACGCCTACGCGACGCTGAAGGTGATACTGGACCGGCGGTCGGACATGGGGCTCGGTCTCCTCGTCAACATGGCGGACCCGGCAGACGATCCAGAGAGAATTCAAGGTGCGTTCCAGCAGATGGCGACCCGGTTTTTGGGAGCGCAGATTGACAACAGGGGTTATATTCCATTTGATAGGTCTGTGCGCGAAGCGACGCGGCAACAGACGCCGTTTGCCCTCGCGAACCGTCTCACGCCGGCCGGAGCCGCAATTGAGGAGCTGGCCGCCGATCTCAGTGACCTTGAGGGGTGTCCGCCTATCCCCGGGCCGGGTTTCCTCGAGCGCGTACTGCAACCGCACCTGATCGAGTCGATTCCATGAGCAAGAAGGTGATCGCGCGCAAGGCCAGCCAGAAATATGGCGAGCAGCAGGCCCCCAAGAAGCCCGACGGCCAATTGGAGGATTACCTGCCGCTGGTTAAGTACATCGCCGGTCGCCTGGCGATAGGACTGCCGCGCTCGGTGGAGTTGGACGATCTGATCAACGCCGGCGTGATCGGCCTGATCGATGCGCACCACAACTTCGACTCCGGCAAAGGGGTCAAGTTCGAGACCTACGCGTCCCTGCGGATCCGCGGGTCGATTCTCGACGAGCTCCGCGGTATGGACTGGGTGCCGCGGTCGACGCGGGCCCGCTCGCGTGAGATCGAGCGAACGATCGCCAAGCTCGAGAACGAGCTTGGTCGCGCCCCAACCGAGGCCGAGCTTGCCGCCGGTCTCGGGGTCGAGCTCGACGAATATTACCGCATGATCGACGACGTCAGCTCGACCTCGCTGCTGTCGCTCGACGAGCTTACCCACGGCGACGGCGACGACAAGGCGGTCCCACTGGTCGACACGTTGCGCTCGCCCGATCAGCCGAACGCCCTGCTGAACCTCGAGCGGGAAGAGTTGCGTGACCTGCTGGCCGATTCGTTCGGGCAGCTGACCGAGCAGGAACGCCTGGTCGTCGCCCTCTACTATTACGAAGAGTTGACGCTCAAGGAGATCGGGCAGGTGCTGGAACTGTCCGAGTCCCGCGTGTCGCAGTTGCACACCAAGGCTGTTCTGGGACTCCGCGCCAAGCTGAGAGCGCGTTTCTTGGCCTGAGTCCTGAAGGGGCCAGACAGGATACCGCCACCGCCCGCTCGGCCCTGCACTGCCGCAAGGAGTGAAGCTTGTGGTAAGACCAATCGATCTGCAGGACAACTTCTCCAAGGCCCCCGGTGCCAGCAAGGTGCAGCAGGCCCAGCAGGCCAATCCGGAGATGGCCCATCGCAACACGGCTGCGGCGATGGCGCAGCAGCAGATCGTCGACCAGTCGCGGACGCAGCCTGGCGAGGAGGCGGATGGAGCGGAGTTGAACCCGGAAGACTCCGGTCGCGACCAGGGAAGCGAGCGCCACTCGGCTAAGGAGCGAGAGAAGAAGGAGACGCAGTCCCATCCGCTCGGCCCTCCCCAGGGGGAGGACTCGTCCGAGATCGATGTCGTCGCCTGAATCCGCTGCCGCCGGTGCTTGCGCCTGTCGGCTCGAATACGCCTGACATTCCGAATTGGACGAACTGAAGCAAGAGCGCCTTCGCAAGATCACCGAAAGCATTATCGGCCTGCCGACGCTGCCCACTGTCGTCACGCAGATGATCGGCTTGATCGACAATCCGCAGACATCGGCCCGCGATGTCTCTCGCCTGATCGCCACGGACCAGGCGCTGACCGCGAAGATCCTCAAGCTGGCCAACTCGGCCTTCTACGGCTTTCCGCGCGAGATCGCCACGGTCAATCACGCCGTCGTCGTGTTGGGCTTCGAGACGGTCAAGAGTCTGGGACTTAGCGTTTCGATCCTCGAGCGCTTTGCCGGGGGTGTTGGCCATAGCGCTTTCGACCGGCAGAAGTTCTGGGAACACTGCATCGCCTGCGGCGTGGCCGCACGGATCCTGGCGAGCAAGCTCCGCTATCGGGTCCAGGGGGAGGCGGTCGCCGCGGGCATCCTGCACGACATCGGCAAGCTGGTGCTCAGCCAGTATTTCGATGAGGAGTTCGGCGAGATAATCGAGCTTGCTCACGCTGACGATCTTTACATCGGCAAGGCTGAGGAGGCGGTCCTCGGCGTGACCCATGCCGAGGTCGGCAGCTGGCTGGCGGGGCGCTGGAACCTTCCGGACCAGCTCGTCGACGCCATCGCTTACCACCACACGCCCGGCCGGTTGGAGCGCAACGCCGAGCTGCCCTCGCTAATCCATCTGGCCGATTTCCTCTGCCGTCGCGAGTGCATCGGCGACGGCGGCGGCGACCGGATGCCCATCCTCGACCCGGCGGCGTTGCGCACCTTCGGCATTCACGACGAGCCGCGGGCGGCCATGAAGCGCCTGTTCGCCCACGGCAATGAGCTGCACGCCGAGATGGCGAAGGCTGATGCCTTCGCCAGTATCATTCGCGGTGATGACGAGGAGCCGCCGGCCCAGGACGAGAGGGGCGCAGGCGGCGAAGAAGAGGCGGCAGGCTGAGGCGTGGCGGCGCATCCCGATCAACCGCCGGGCTCGGCAACGCTCGACGACGTCCTGCCCCTCACCCGGGTGTGCGAGCTGCTCGA
Source organism: uncultured Gemmatimonadaceae bacterium (assembly GCA_964456165.1). Classification (GTDB taxonomy): domain Bacteria; phylum Latescibacterota; class UBA2968; order UBA8231; family UBA8231; genus CAYWBJ01. Next base: position 7,097 of record CAYWBJ010000204.1, read on the forward strand.
GCAGCTCAAGGGAGCGAGGCAGGAGGAGATCGGCTGGGAACTCGTGATCCACTACGAAACCCTGGCCGAGGGCATTCGCGAG
>CAYWBJ010000205.1:0-11631 GCA_964456165.1 uncultured Gemmatimonadaceae bacterium
CGTTATGATAATTTATAATATATTGGTTATTCATTATTCGAGTTGTATAAGTTGTTTGGGTCGGATTTTAATATTCCTCTTATGCTTCTTAAAAGTTGTTATAAATAGCCTGTAACAGGAATCTGGGATACCGCATACGTCAGAATTTAATTTGGTTCAATTCTAGGTGACATATCATGGAGAAGGCGATATCCGCCGGTTAAAGCTCTTCGAGTGGTCTATAATAGCCTATTTGGGATTCAAGTCGATTCTTATCTGTATCTTTTGTAATGCCATTGAAGATTGGCCCGACTTGATCCTAGTGAATTTGGTCGGGGTAGCCGTAGTTCTTTTAATTTCCCTACAAAAAAACAAAGCAAGAGCATTCCGTTGGTTTAGAGATTGGTATGTTTTTTTAGCTATTCCGTTAATTTTCAGAGGCCTTACCCCCCTTAGTTACATGGTTTTTGGTCGGCACTTTACAAAAACCATCATAGAGTTGGAAGAAGCTATATTCGGCAGTCAACCATCGATTTGGCTGGCCGATTTGGTGGATAACCGTTTGATCACTGAGGTTTTTAGTTTTTTTTATCTATCGTATTTTCTCATCTTTTTATCGATGGCCATTGCTTTGTACCGCCTGCCGGACAAGTATAAGTTTGAGCATTACAAGTTTGCGGTCACCATTTCATTCCTAAGCAACTTTATTATTTACATGTTTTTCCCGGTTGAGGGGCCGTGTTGGGTGTTTCCGGAAGCATCTATAGAAACCCTGAATGGTTATTTTATCACAGATATGGTGGTAGCAGTACAAGGTCAAGGGGTAACCACTGCAGCCTTTCCTAGCTCACACGTTTCTTTGGCAATTGTGGCTCTTTTTTACGCCTTTAAGTATGAGCCTAAATTAGCGAGATTCTTGACCTTTTTTGTCGTCATGCTAATACCAAGCACAGTTTACGGTAAGTTCCATTTTGTAATCGATGCGATAACGGGAGTTTTATGGGGTTATCTGATGGCTGAAATTTCTTGGCGGTTGTTCAAAAGGTATAAGGCTATTGGGTAGATTTACTGCCAGTGGAAATAAATTTCCGTGTCGGGTCAAATTCAGAGGAGCAACGAGAGTTAGAAGTATGGAAAGAAAATTATCCAATTAAGCGATGAGGGTGCTGTTGTGACTGGTGCGCTGAGTGGTAAAGGAAGGGATACTGGAAAACAATGTAGGGGTTTGGATACTCTTTTTTCGGTAGACATAGATGTGGTAGGGCCAATGAGGTTTTTTGACAATTTAAATTGTTTTGAAAATACTGGCGCGGGTATTTCGCATCGACTTGGGTAATCGCCGCGCTGACGGATCCGGCGTCCAGCCGCCGCTGCCTGCAGACGTTGGGGATGAGCTGGTGGGCACCGACCGACGCGCCAGCGCCTGCCGCTGCGCAGGCGGTCTTCGACTATGTCATTTGATTCAACGGATACCCGGTGCGCCTGGCCCGGTAGCTGCCGCCTGAAGTTGACCGTTCGAGTTGCCCTCTTACTGGACATTCTTCAGCTCTGACCAGCCCACACGACCTTGACTCCGCAGTCCGAGTTCCCCCACACCGAAGCGACGCCACTTAGCGGTCCGGTCCGAACTAACGACAACCCTCTTTATTCTTCCTACCCACTCCCCCCGGAGATCCGGTAACAGCACGGCCCTGTGTCTGTTTGATAGAACCGCTCACGCCTATCCACGTTGATGGTTTCGGCCGGGTACTGGATTACGGCGGCATAGCACTCGTTGTGGAAGGTGGGGCGTATGTTTCGACTAACATGGCCGTGGGCGGCCTCGACGATCCGCTCAATCGTAGTCAGATGAGTACCCGGGGATGACTGGATATCGATTCGCCATCCTCGAATACATCTGTATTCAAATCAGACTCTCGATTCGGCTGCACTTGGGGGTGACGGCCAGGTTGACCTCCTGCTCCAGCCCGATGAAGGCGTAGGTCTTGATGCCGAGAAACCTGTCGTGCGAGAACACGGGCACGAAGTCCGCGTTCGGCAGAGAGAATATGCCCGAATCAACGCCAAGCATCTCGGTCTTACAGCCGGGAGGCAGCACGAAGCAGACGCTGCGATCCTCGATGGTGAGGACGCAGCCGATCGGTTTACGGCTGTAGCTCTTGGTGATAACAGGATGGTGACTCATTGTCCCCGGCGGGCGCGACCGGGTGCCGATGGAGAAGGCGACGAATGATCTGGAGAAATCGATTACATCCAATATCCGGGGCTCTGTCATAGTCAATCTGGATGCTGCGGGATTGGGGAATTAATGAAGGATACTGTAGGTAGATCGGGGCTTTGCCGAAACTGAATGTTTGAGGTTATTATTTTTTTGAATCGAATACATTGACCAACTCTCGAATCGTGACTACACCACAAAGGAATCAGCACTTCCATGGAAAGTTTACGTCAACCACCCGTCATCCATCAGATCCCCGTTGCCATCATCGGGGCAGGAGGCGCGGGTCTGCGGGCCGGAAGAGGACTCGCGGAAGCAGACATACCAGTAGCCATTTTCTCGAAGGTGCCGTTCAAGCTGGCCCACACCCGCGAGGCCCAGGGTGGCATCGCCGCACAGCGTGGCGGGCCTGATTCGTTCGAGCTGCATCTCAAAGACACGATCCAGGGCGGTAACTATCTCGTCGATGCCGATGCCGCCGACATCCTGGTGAAGGATGCACCCGAGGTCCTAGACGACATGCGCGAGCTCATGGTCAAGTACGACATGGACTTCGACAAAGAGGAGGACAAGATAACCATCCGACTGAAAGTTTTCGGTGGCCACTCCGTCGCGCGTGGGCACTCGGTCGGTGACAAGACAGGCGAGGCGCTACACGAGTCCATCCTGCGGAAACTGCAGGAGCTCAAAGCTTCGCGGGAGCAGGAAGGAAAGACGCCGATCGAGTTTTACGAGCGTTACTTCGTTACCCAATTGATCCGTGTGGACGATCAGGTGGCCGGCATCATCGCCATCAACATGGAAGACAACACCGTTCACATCTTCCAAACCAAGGCCGTGATCATGGCCACGGGTGGTTGTGGTCAGGTGTTCGCCTATACGTCAAACACTGAAGACAACACGGGCGATGGATACGCGCTTGCGCTTGACGCCGGCATTGCCATCCAGGACATGGAGTTCATTCAGTTCCATCCGACCGGGATTCCAGTCAAGATGGGGGAGCTGGATAAGATTGAGTTGGAGACGGTGGCTGGTTTTCGCGACCCACGGCCTGGGTTTCTAGTATCGGAAAAGACTAGAGCGGAAGGGGCCTATCTGCTCAATTCCAACGGTGAGCGTTTCATGGACAAGTACGACGTCCGCCTGGAATTGGCTCCCAGAGACATCGTCTCCCGCGGGATCTATCTGGAAATTGTTGAAGGCAGAGGAGTTGCTCTCAACGGTGAGACCGAGGCGAAATACGTGTATCTGGACATGCGCCATATTTCGGATCTCAACGAACGAACACCAGGAGCGTGCGAGTCCATCAAGACGCAGTTGGGTTTGGATGCCCAACACGATCTGATCCCGATCAGGCCGACGGCCCATTACACGATGGGGGGCATCCCGATCGATCTGGATACCCGCGTGGTCATCGACGAGAAGCAGCGGAGTGCGGACTACCAGCCGAAGACTGTCGGTGGCCTCTATGCGGCGGGCGAGGCGGCCAACGCCTCCGTGCACGGCGCTAACCGACTGGGTACGAACTCGCTGCTCGAGATCTTCGTTTTCGGTCGTCGGGCGGCGGCGATGGTGGCGCGGGGTATCGCAGACCGGGATTATCTGCGGTTGCCGGATGAGGCGTCGACGGCGATGCGGGACGAGTTGGACGAAATGGTGCGGAGCGGGGGAGACGAGGATATTGCCAAGGTCCGAGAGGATCTACGAGATCTGATGGAAAAAAACGTCGGGGTCTTCAGAACGCATGACGTTCTCGCGCAGGGTCTGAGCGCCATTGATGACCTGTGGATCAGGTTCAGCAGAGCGCGGCTGGAAAAGACCGACGACTTTCGGGCCGCCCGCGAGTTACGCAACATGCTTCGCGTAGCCAAGGTCATCACGCAGGGTGCCATCGAGCGGAAGGAGTCACGCGGCGGGCACAACCGCGATGACTTCAAGGAAACGCAGGAAGACTTCCGCAAGCACACGGTCGCCAGTATCGACGACGATGGCACCGTCAAGCTGGGCTACAAATCCGTGTGCGTCTGAGCGGACTACAGTAGAAGCTATCCCGCGAGTTCAGCTCTAACGATCGCCGCTCCGGCCACCATCGACTGCATCTTGGCGAAGGCGACGTGGCGGGGGCAGTGGTTGAAGCCGCAGTCGGGGGTGACGACGATGCGCTCGGCGGCCACGTGCTCGACGGCCAGTCTGATGCTGGCGGCTACCTGCTCTGGTGTCTCGACGAAGTAGGACTTTACGTCGACGACACCTACTCCCACCCGGCAGTCGGACGGCAACTGCTCCAACAGTTCGATCTGGGCGTTTTCCCGATTGGCGAATTCGAAGTTGAACTGGTCGCACTCGGCATTGCCGAGGTTGGGCGTGATGTAGGAGTAGTCGCGCTTGTCGTGTGACCTGCCCTTGAAGTTCCCGAAACAGAAATGTAAACCGACACTCGCGTCCACTTCGGCGCGCGTTTTGTTGTAAATCGCAATCAGCTTCACGGCGTCTTCGTGGCTGGTGGCGTAGCGTGGTTCGTCAACCTGCAGGTAGGTGGCGCCGGCCGAGACCAACGCTTTCATCTCGGCGTTGACGATCACGATCATGTCCTCGATCAAGGCCTCTTTGTCCTGGTAACCTCCCTTGAGGATCAGCGGCAGTGACAGTGTGATGGGACCGGGCACGCAGACCTTGCAGGATTTGTCGGTCAGCGTGCGCATGTACTCGAACTCTTCGACGATGCCCAGGCCAGCGGGAGCGGTGACATTGCCGGTGACTTCGTAGCGTGGGTTCTGGTCATAGCCGGCCGAGCCGAATGTCCGCTTGGGTGAGATCTTGTTGAGGCCTCTCATCAGGCCGTAGAAATTCTGGATGAAGTCCCGGCGACGCATCTCGCCATCGGTGAACACATCTATTCCGGCTTTTTCCTGATCGAGCAAAGCCATGTTGACGGCGTCGTTGAGGGTCTCTTCGATATCCGACTCACCCAGATCACCGCGCTCCTCAGCGCGTTCGATTGCCATCCACAACCAGCTGGGCAGGGCGTAACTTCCAATAAGCTCAGTAGGGAACAGGTGGCTCATCTTGGAAGCACTCCGTTGGTTTGGGTTCGCGGGTTGCCGCAAGATGATACGGGGTAAGTACAGCCTTGTCTATTACCAACCCAGGGCAAAGGTCTGGCGGTGGAAGTCGCGGGCGCCGCATGCGGCCGACCAGTTGCGGATCGTGCCGGGGCCTGCAACAACGGCGGATGGAGCGAAAGACGGCTGCGGCCGGGTCCACGCAGGTGATGGGTCGTCAAGGCGTCATCGGTTGTCCTGGGCGAAACTACTGCCGCGGGTATTTCGCAGCGATGTGAGCGTCTGCTCCGAATGTGTGGCCCGATGCGGGTGATCGCCGCGCTGACGGAGCCGGCGTCGATCTGCCGTTGCCTGCAGGCGTTGGGGATGAGCTGGCAGGTGCCGCCAACCGCGCCGGCGCGTCCCGCTGCGAAGGCGGTCTTCGACTACGTCAGCGGATCCACCTGGTTCCCGGTGCGCCGGCTGGCTCGATCGCGGCCGGCGTCGCCACGCTGCCGCGGGCCTTCGCCGATGCTGCTCCCGCTGCCATCGTCGTGCCGGTGGCCGGCGACCGCCGCGGGAATCCGGTGCTCTTCTCCCATCAACACGCCGCCGAACTGCGCGAGCTGATAGGCGACCTGGGGCCCGGACGTTGCTGCGCCGGCACGAGAACCTGGTGGTGGAGGTAGGGCTAGAGGACGAAGGGGTGTTGCTCGACCTGGATACCCCGGAGGCCTACGGCGCGGCCACCGGTTGGAGCGACCACTAAGGCAGACGGGACCCGAGGCACGGCGGTTGAGCCGAAGAACCGGTTTGCCTATCATTCTGGCCCGCCCACCACGCTGGATTCTCGCTATGACCGCCCGCGTGGCGATTCTCGCCACCATCTACCGCTACCTCTCTCACGCCCAGCACTTCGGTGACCGCTTCCTGGTAGGTTATCCCTACGAGGGGCGGTGGCGTCATCCGGGCGTGGAGGTGGTGTCGATGTACGTCGAACAGCATCCGGAAGGGGACCAGAGCACCGACCGGGCGCGGGAGTTCGGGATCGAGCTCTACCAGACCGTGCGCGGGGCCCTCTGTCGCGGTGGTGACGAGCTGGCGGTCGATGCCGTTCTGATCATAGCCGAGCACGGCGACTACGATACCAATGAGCTGGGCCAGATCCTTTATCCGCGCCACGACTGGTTCAAGCAATGCGTCGAGGTGTTCGAAGCAGCCGGGCGTGGGGTGCCGGTGTACAACGACAAACACTTGTCCTACAGTTTCGCCAAGGCGCGCGAGATGGTGGATGACGCCGGGCGTCTCGATTTCCCCCTGCTCGCCGGGTCGGCGTTGCCGGTAACCTGGCGGCTGCCGCAGCTGGAGCTGGAACACGGTTGCCAGATCGAGGAGGCGCTGATGATCGGGGTCGGCGGCTCCGATCCGATGGATTACCACGCGCTCGAGGCGATGCAGTGCATGATCGAGCGCCGCCAGGGAGGCGAGACCGGCGTGGCGGCCGTGCAGCTCGTCGACGGGGAGGAAGTGTGGAGACAGCTCGAGGGCGGCCGTTTCTCACGCCGGCTGCTCGAAGCGGCCCTGTCGCGGTGCGATAGCCCCAAGGGATTGCCCGAAGAGGACGGACGCACGATAGATCTACTTAGCAGCGGTGAGCTGCAGCGGTTGGCGCAAAATCCGGCCGCGTACCTGATCGAGTTCCGCGACGGCCTGCAGGCGACCCTGCTCATGCTCAACGGTGCCGTCGGCGACTTCTGTTTCGCCGCCAGCGTGGCCGGGCTCGAGGAGACGGTTTCCTGCCAGTTCTTCCTGACACCGCTGCCCAACGTCGACTACTCGGCCTGTCTGGTCGCCAAGATCGACGAGATGATCCGGAATGGGGTCGCGCCGTTTCCCGCAGAGCGCACGATGATCGTCTGCGGCTACCTGGAAGCCTGTCTGCAGTCGCGCCACCAGGGCGGGGCGCGTCTCGAGACGCCGCACCTGGCCGTCTCGTATCAGGCTCCGGACGCGTCCCACTTCGCCCGCGCCTGATTCCTCCCACAAGACTCGGAGCTGGCTCGTGAACACGGTTGATTTCCCGCGCTTCTTCCTGACCTTTCGCATCGCCTGGGCGCAGCGACAGGCCCGCACGGCGGGTTACCCGTGAAGATCACGGGTATCGAGACCACGCCGATAGCCGGCCGGGCGATGGTGCTGAAGATGTCCACCGATGCCGGGCTGACCGGCTTCGGCGAGCCGCTCAACTACGAACACGGCCGGGTGGTGGCGCAGGCGGTCGAAGACATGGCCGAATACCTGGTCGGGCAGGACCCGCTGCAGATCGAGCGACACTGGCAAACCCTGTATCGCAGCAGTTACAGCCGCAGCATGCCGATCCTGGTGGGAGCGCTCAGCGGGTTGGAAATGGCGATGTGGGATATCGCCGGCAAGGTGCACGGGCAGCCGGTTTGGAAGCTGCTGGGGGGAGCGGTCCGTGACCGCGTCCGCGTCTACGCCGGATTCGCTGGCCCCGGTCCCGGCGGCATGGCGGAAGCGGCGTTGCGCCGCGTCGAGGAGGGTTTCACGGCGCTGAAGATGTGTCCGGCCGCCGGGCCGGTGCGCCACGTCGAGAATCCGAAGGCGCTTCGGGAGATGGTGGCTGGCGTCGCCGCCGTGCGCGAGGCCGTGGGTGATGAGGTCGACCTGGCAGTCGACCTGCACCGCCGCTTCAGTCCGGCTATGGCCATCCTCCTTATCAAGGAGCTGGAGCCGCTGGGCCTGCTCTTCGCCGAGGAGCCCTGCCACCCGGAGAACAACGAAGCGCTGATGCAGATCAGCCGCGCCACCTCAGTGCCGATCGCCACCGGTGAGCGCCATCTCACCCGCTGGGGGTTCCGCGAGCTCATCGAGCGGGAGATGTGCGCTATCCTGCAGCCGGACATCCGCCACTGCGGCGGGATCGCCGAGTTGCGCAAGATCGCCAACCACGCCGAGACTCACTACATGGCCGTGGCGCCGCACAACGCCGCCGGTCCCATCGGCGTCGCCGCCTCGGTGCACGTGATGGCGACGGTGCCGAACCTGCTCATCTGCGAGGGGGGCGGGCAACGGGGCGAGGGGCTGTTCAACGAGCCGCTGCGATTCGCCGACGGCTACATCGAGCTGCCGACTGCGCCGGGACTCGGGGTGGACATGGAGGACGGGGCGGTGGCCGCCGCCCGTGACGATGGCTACCGCAGGCGCGGGATGTTTTTCCACGCCGACGACGGCGCTTTCGCCGACTACTAGATTCTGCCTCAGCGTCGCTACTCCCAGGCTTCCGGAGTGTTATGCTAGACGCCGGGAGACGACCAACCACAGGCATGCGAGATGGCCTACCGAACCATCGAAGGCGTCCCCGTGTGGGGCAAGCCGCTGGAAGAGGCGGTGCGGCAGATCGGGGTCTGCCAGCAGACGGCGACGCAGAGCGCGCTGATGGCCGACCACCACGTCGGCTACTCCATGCCGATCGGCGGTGTCTGCACCTACGCTGACAAGATCTCGCCCTCCGGTATCGGCTACGACATCTCCTGCGGCAACAAGGCGGTCCGCACCGATGCGCCTGCCGCCGAGATCACCGCGAACATCGAGACGGTGATGGACGACGTCTGGCGCACGATCTCCTTCGGCATCGGCATGAAGAACAAGGAGCGGGTGCATCACCCGCTCTTCGATGACGACCCGGCCTGGGGCATTCCGGTGGCGCTTAACCTGGCCGAGATGGCCCGGGATCAGCTCGGCACGGTGGGTTCGGGCAATCACTATGTCGACCTGTTCGTGGACGATGCGGAGCGGGTCTGGATCGGCGTCCACTTCGGCAGCCGTGGCTTCGGTCACCGGCTTGCCACCCACTTTATCAAGGCCGGCGGCGGGAGCAACGCGATGCACGCTGCCCCGGTGCTGTTCGACGCTGACTCCGAGACCGGCCGGGACTACATCGCCTGTATGCAGCTGGCCGGCCGTTACGCCTACGCCGGCCGCGACTGGGTCTGCGACCGGGTTGCGGCCCTGCTGGGCGCTAGCATCCTCGAAGAGGTCCACAACCACCACAACTTCGCCTGGCGGGAGACGCATGGCGGACAGAGCTGCTGGGTCGTGCGCAAGGGGGCGACGCCGGCCTTCCCTGGCCAGCGTGGCTTCATCGGCGGCTCGATGGGCGACCTCTCCGTCATCGTTGAGGGGGTGGACGGAGACGAGTCAGCCGCCGCTCTCTACTCCACCGTACATGGCGCCGGCCGGGTGATGTCGCGCACCCAGGCGGCGGGCCGGCGGCAGTGGCGCAAACGCAAGAAGGGGGGAAAGAGGGGGCGGGCGCCCGGTGGCGAGATCAGCCGGGAGATGATGATGGACTGGGTGCGCAGGGAGGGGGTCGAGCTGCGCGGCGCCGGGACCGACGAGTCCCCCCACTGCTACAAGCGCCTGCCCGAGGTGCTGCAGTGCCATGCCGGGACGATCCGGATTCTGCACACGCTGCGGCCCATCGGCGTGGCGATGGCCGGAGCCGACGAGCATGATCCGTACAGGGATTGAGCGGACGACCTCTACCGCGGCGACTTTGCCCACGCGGTGATGACGATGAAGGTGGTCGTGGCCAACTGGACTCGGGGACTGGGGTCTGGAGCCAGGCAAGGAGAAGGCGCTGTTCCGCATCCTCACGCCGTGCAAGGAGCGCGGGATGGCCACCCGGTCTGGCAACCAGATGCGGAACTACCTGCCGCAGGTCAAGCGGGTGATCACGGTCCCGGCGTCGAAGATGGGCCGCGCCTGCGTCAAGATAGAGCGATTCCAACCGGAATGCATCGGTCGCAGAGTACCAAGAGCCGTCCCCGTGAAACTGCGGCCCTGGTGGAGTTGAGCCGGGTCGACAGTTCGGGCCCCGCGCCCACGAGTGGTCAGCAGCAGGTACTGTGGCCATCTTCGGCCCGTCTGGATGCGACATGATATCGTGCAGGTTCATCAATGCCAGAGATTGATCTGCGCGTCGATGAGCAGGTCGTCATCGCGCCAGCTGCGGAAGGGCGGGCAGCAAACAACGCGACGCGCCATCCCGACGGCTCTATCTGGCTCAACACAACGCGGTTCACACCGGGTCTGCTGCGCAGCGGCGATGGCGGACGCACCTGGCAGACGGTTCCGGTGAGCCTGTCCGAGATTCCTCCAAGCCAGTATGTCGCCAGCCTGTTTGCCACCGGCGCCGGGCGCCTGTGCCTGCTGCATCAGGCCAACGAGCGTGACCTTGGAGAGGGGGAAGTTCCGGATCCGCGAGCATTTTCGTCCTGGTCCGACGACGACGGAGTGACCTGGGAGTAGGCACCGGTCGACCACGGCAGCTTCGCCTCCGGGTTTCCCCAGGATCCATACACCCGCATCCAGGTTGCCGGCTGTCATCCTAACTTCGTCGAGCTCCAGGACGGGACCCTGATGTGGTCGGCCAGCATGCGCTACCCCGAATGGGAGGATTACGGCCAGGCAGACCAGAGCCGGCCAGGCATTCGCGACGTGATGGTCCGCTCCGTCGACGGCGGCCGCACATGGAACGATCCGACGATTGTACATCCATATGCGACTGAGACGGCCTACGCCGTCGATCCTGCGGACCCGGATCATCTGCTTGCGGCGACCCGGCTTCAGCGGTACGCGCTTTCCGGCGAGGATCCCGAACAGATCAAGCGCGCGATCAGTGGCGTCCCCTATCCGCCGGAACTGCCCTGGTGTTACAAGAACGGTCTGCTCATCGGGTCGCAGGACGGCGGCCGGACTTTCCAGGAAAGGGAGGACGGACTCTATGGGTTCGGCAGCTATCGGTGGACCGCCCTGTGGACCGAAGAGAACAGGGTCCTCCTGGTCAGCTTCGCCGGTTCGGATTGCGGCGAGCCCGACGCGGCCTTCGACAACCGACACGTGGTGCGCCTGAGCCTGGACGGCGGCCCCACCTGGGTCAGCGACACGCCGGCAGGGAACCGGTCGCCCAACCGGGCCAGGAAGTTCACCCTCGTGCCGGTCCGTGCCGACGACGACTACAGCGACATCGTCGCAGTCACGGTGCCGCTGGCGCCCAACCGCTTCTTCACGACCCACCGCTACAAGCAGGACAAGACCCTCGTCGGCTTGCTCTGGCACTTCGAGGGGCTGCCCTGAGCCCCGCAAGAGACCTGTCGTACGGCAAGCGCGACATCCGGCTTCTCCCGCGCCAGCACCGACCCCCGACTCTCTTGCCCTTGCCGAGGTTAACCTTCTATATCATTTCCGCCCGCTCATGACCCTCCTGCCCCCTGCCATTGACCACCGATCGCGAACTCTCCCTGGAAGAAGTGCCTGACGCGGCTGCCATCCAGAACGCGATCGATGCCCTCGAACGCGGCGGCCGCCTGA
>CAYWBJ010000206.1:0-2997 GCA_964456165.1 uncultured Gemmatimonadaceae bacterium
GCCAGTGGCCCCACTGGCGCCTGAGGAGCACGACAAGGCGGCGTTCCCCCCCCAGCCACTCGTGCGCCAGGAGCATGAGCGGGACCACCACCGACACCGACTTGCAGAGCAGGCCGGCGGCAAAGCAGAGAACCGAGGGCGGCGACAGCCCGTACGGGCGGCGCAGGTAGAACAGCAACGCGGCCAGCATGCCGAGTGCCGCCATAGATTCAGAGCGACTGCTGATGTAATTCACCGGCTCGGCGGCCAACGGATGGCCGCCGAACAGAAGGCCTGCAGCCAGGGCGGCTCCGACGGCCATACCTAGGTGTCTCAGCAGGTAGAAGAGACATACGGCGACGCCGGCATGGGCGAGCATATTGACCAGGTGGAAGCCGATGCCGTGCAGAACTGGCAGTCCGAGAAAACGATTGGCGGCCAGGTTCGCCGCGTAGCTGACCAGCACCAGCGGCCGGTACATCTCGCTCCCCGGGTTCCGCGAGAAAGTCTGCGGGTCGACGAAGAAACTCGGGATGTTGCTCAGGGCACGCAGATGGGGATTCTCGAGGAGGGAATGCTGATCGTCGAAGTGGAAGCTGTTGTCGAGGGAGTTGGCATAGACGGCGAGGGCGAGCGCGGCGATGACGAGCGGTGGGAGCCACACCTCCAGTACCCTCATTTCCGATCAAAGAACTTTCTGAACCACAACTCCAGCGAGAGCAGTCCCCACTTGGTGCGGCCGAACGGGCGCTCGGAGCGCAGGCAGTGCTCGACCGTCGCCATGTCAAAAAACCCGCGGGATCGGGTGGTCTCACCGAGGAGAATATCCTCTACGAACGGCTGCAGGACCCCATTGAACCACTCGAAGATCGGCACCGGGAACCCCATCTTGTCCTTGCGCTCCAGGATCTGTCGGGGCACCAGATCGGCGATGGCCTGCCGCAGCAGGTGTTTCGGCTTGCCGGCGGCGAACCGCAACTCGCCCGGAACGGCGAACGTTGCCTCGACAACGCGGTAGTCGAGGAGCGGCAGCCGCGACTCCAGCGATACCGCCATACTGGTGCGGTCCTCGAGCTGCAGGAGAGACTGCAGGTGATTCTTGACGTCGATGTAGGACATGCGGTCGATCAGTGCATCGGTCCGGGGCCGGGCGAACTCCTCCCGGAACGCCTCGAGCGTCGAGTAGCCGTCCTCTTCCCAACCCCCCTGGAGGATGCCTTCCATGTCGTGGGAGCGCACGAGGAGCCGGTAGTAGCGGTCGGCAGACGCCCCGAACAGGTCCTGGGCGAACAGGCGTTCCATCGTCGGCTCGTATCCCCGAAGATAGGGAAGATTGGCGCACAGCGCCTCGAGACTTACCGGCGCCTCGCCCGCGCTTGGACCGTAGATCGACTGCCGCATACCCGCGTCCAGGTAGCCGATAAGGTAGCGGGAATAGCCGGCAAAAATCTCGTCTCCACCCTGTCCCCCGAGGACGACCTTGACGTGCTTGCTCGCCAGCTTGGAGAGGAAGTACTGGGGGAAGACGGCGGCGCCGGCGATCGGCTCGTCCAGGTAATAGACCAGATCGGCGAATGTTTCGGCCAGGTCGTCGGCCTGTGGGAAAACCTCGTGGTGGTCGGCGCCGATAGTATCCGCTACCAGCCGGGCGTAGCGGGTCTCGTCGTAGGGATTCCCCTCCCGGAAGCCGCCGGTGAAGGTATGCAGCTTACCATCCAGGTGACGGCCGGCCAGGCAGGCGATGGCGCTGGAGTCCAGGCCCCCACTCAGGTGTGAACCAACCGGAACGTCACTGCGCAGCCGCAGCCGCACCGCGTCGTCCATCAGTTCCTGCAGTCGTTCGATGAACTGTTCCTCGGTCAGGCCTTTATCCGGGGTGAAGTCCAGGTCCCAGAAGCAGCCAGTCTGCAGACGCCCCTCTTCCCACGAGAGCCAGTGCCCCGGCAGCAGCCGCTTGATCCCCTTGAACAGGGTCTTGTCACCAAGGCAGTACTGCAGGTCCAGATAGTCCTGCAGGGCGTGGAAATCGACTTCGGGAGCAACCCGGTCGTGCTCGAGCAGGCTCTTGATCTCGGAGGCGAACAGCAGGACCTCGCCATCCCAGAAGTAGTAGAACGGCTTGATGCCAAGACGGTCCCGGGCGGCGAACAGCCGGCGGCGGCGCACGTCCCAAATGCCGAAGGCGAACATTCCGTTCAGCTTCCCGAGGGCGGCATCCCCATGGGCCGCGTACATCTGCAGCAGCACCTCCGTATCGCTGTGGGTCGAGAAGACGCGACCGCGCTCCTCTAACTCCTGGCGTAGCTCGATGTAGTTGTAGATCTCGCCGTTGTAGGTGATCCAGTAGTTGCCATCCTCCACCGCCATCGGCTGGTGACCGGTCTGCAAGTCGATGACGCTCAGCCGCTGATGGCCGAAGCCGACCGGCCCGTCGATCCACAGTCCGCTGTCGTCCGGCCCGCGGTGGAAAACGACCTCGGTCATCCGTTCCAGGCTCTTGTGGTCCACAGGGCGGTTGGAGTCGCGGTGCAGGATGCCGGTGATGCCGCACATTCAGCCCTCCCTCCTGCCTAACATGTCACATGTCACGATCCGTTACCCCGCAGCCGGACCAGCGCCGCTTGTGCCCTGGCGGCAAACTCCTGGAACATCAAATTCCCGGCAAAGTCGGGATGCGCGTCCAGAAGGTCGCGGGCGCGCATGTACGCGGTGCGCGCCTCTGCGGCCTTCCCTTCGCGCTCGAGAATTACAGCCAAGTTGTACCAGGCCTGCATGTGGTCCGGCGCGACTTCCAGGGCGCGACGGTATTGAAACCGCGCCGAGTCCGCTCTCCCCATCTGCTCGAAGGCCTGTCCGAGATTGTTGTGGGCATCGGCGAATTCCGGGTCGCGGCTCAGCGTCTCCCGGTATTGGGCAACGGCTTCCGCGTGGCGCCCTGCCGCCTGGTAGACATTTCCCAGATTGTAATAGACACCCTCCAGCGACGGGCTGAATTCCAGTGCCTGGCGATAGGCCTGT
>CAYWBJ010000207.1:0-43910 GCA_964456165.1 uncultured Gemmatimonadaceae bacterium
CCTCGCCCCCTACTCCTTCTTCAACGCCGTCGCCGCTCCCTCCGATGTGGACGAATTCGCCCACACCGGCCTCACCAAGGCCCCGCGCCGCCTCGTCACCTCACCCCGCGTCGCCGAAAGCCCGGTCCAGCTGGAGTGCCGCACCACCCAGTCCCTGGAACTCCCCAGCACCGCCCCCCCCTCCCCCAACACCACTGTCTTCGGCCAGGTGGTAGGAGTCCACATCGACGACACCTGCATCCGGGACAGCCACCTGGAGCTTACCCGGCTCCACCCTATCGGGCGCCTGGGCTACCAGGATTACGTGGACATCGACAACAGTTTCAGCATGCCCCGTCCCACCTGGACGAAATAGCTCCTGGCCCAAGAGAGCGGCACGAGTTCCCGCCAACTGACACAGCAGATTGCTCAGGCTGTCAGAGCAGGACTGGCAGGAGTCTCGACCACGATCAGGGAGTACGCGGAGTTAGAGTAAGATCGGGCGGACCGCGTCGCCCGCCGTCGGTCTACAGGTACTTCCAGCGACTGTGCACAGGAGGGTTCTGGCAGCCGTAGCGCAGTCCATCTCCGTCCCGGGAAACGATCCGGCGCAGCGACCGGCACTCTCGCGGGAACACACAGAACGCGCCGAACGTGAACAGCTCGATGCCCGCCGGCCGCGTCTCGCGGTGGGTGCAGCCCGGTGCCTCCGGGTCGTGGTGCAGCACCGATTCCCAGTAGACCTGCTCGTTCAGGCCCCTGGTGGCAGCGGCATTGTCGACGATCCGCTTCATCACCTCGAGACGGCGGTCGTGGTATTTGAATACAGCCGACTCGGTGTCGCACAGTGCGCGCATGTCTGGATCGACGCAGCCACCGTAGGTGGTCACTAGGACGTTCCGGCTGGTCTGGCGCACGGCGTAGCTGTACTTGGATTTCTCGACCAGCGCACCGTTGCCTTCGACGTCACCGACGATGGCATTGGTCGGTCCCCAGAAGATGTTGTAGCGCATCATTAGCTCGAGGGCTTCGTGCACAGTGGCGCAGCGCTGCAGCACCATTCCGGGAACGTCGACCGGGAAGACCGCCGCACCGCGCTCCGGTTCCTTTTCGTAATAGGCTCCTCCGCCCTGCTCCCAGCACATGCCAACCTCGTTGGAGGTCCCGTTTTTCCGAAAGCCCTGGCCCTCGGCATTAGGGGGAATCTCCTGCAGCGCGGGCGCCTCCGGCGGATCCGGAGGCTGGGGAAAGGGATCGTCGACATACCAGGTCATCACGTCATCCCACCCCTTGCCGAGCAGTGGCCCGTTGGGCGTCTCGGGAAACCAATGCTCCGTGCACTGGCCCACGTCATTGGGCACCCGCCGTCCCGAGACGTTGAGGTGCCAAAGCTCGCGCCAGTAACGCCGGAGGTAGACTTCGCGCACGTCGATGCCGGCACCTCTTGCGAACCCGGCCGCCGACTCGTCGAGGTACTGGTCCATCCCCCCAAGCTCCGGATAGAGGCGGGTGTCGGGGAGGGCATCCATCTTCTCCCGGTGCAGAACCGCCGCCTGTTCCAGCAGTGACTCCTGAGATAACGCATCGAGGCCGGAGGCCTCCGCCCTGGAGTCGCTGCACAAGGCGTGGAAACCGGGATAGTCGCGCGCCGCTTCGCGCCATTTTTCGACCGAGCTTGTCACCGCCCGGCACCAGTTGACCTGCCTCTTCTCGCCGTCAGCCAGCCCCTTCGCGAAACCATCTGTCGGTCGCTCGATTTCCAGCATGTTTGGCTCTCCGTGGGGTTACAGGGTCGAGACGTCGGCCTCGAAGGCGACCCCCTGGTCCCGATCGAACTCGATCTCCACCGAATGTTCCATGTAGTCTGCATCGCCCCGGGCACTGAGAAAAACCTCGTTCCCGTCGAGCGTGATCGGAAAGGTGTGCCAGACGCCGATCTTCACGACGATGCCCAGGCTACCGGCGGAATAGAAAGCCCGCACGTCGCCGTGGTCCAGTGTCTCGCCGATCGGCCCCACCATGAAGACGCAGCGGGTATTGTGCTTCGGGTAGAAGGACTGACCGGCGTCGGTGTGATAGGCCCAGTGGGTCTGCTGCAGCGTGACCTCGTCGATCGGGATCTCCTTGTTGCGGAAGTTGCCCTTGAGGATCTCGGGCTCCGCATCCTCGAAGCACTCGATGACGTCGCCGAAGGGAGCGAATGCATCCGGGGTCAGCGGCTCGATCGGGACCTTGACGACTCTGATATCGGACATAGAAGCTCCGCTCTGGCCGTTAATCCGCCAGATAGGTGACGCCGTACCCGGCACCAAGCCGGTTGAGCGCCGCGATGACGTCGGTGAACCCACCCTCTGGCTTTTCCATGGCGGCGAGCGAGTCCAACAGGGCTTCGATGCCGGCGGGTGTAGAAGGAGAACAGTATGCAGACACGAATGCTGAGGCAGGTGCCCGATCCCGCCGGAATCTCCCCGTCTTCACTGTAGGACATGAGGTGACCTTCCAGGATTTAGAAGGCTTCCACTTTCTTCGCGCTACCTGGACATGGTTGGGAGGGCCGCCTCCGGGTGGCACGGTGGTCCACCAGAAAGTAGCCCCGTCGGTCATGGTGACCGTGACCAGTTAACTGTGTACGTCGCCGCATGCGAACGCGAACTTAACCAGATCGGCGGGCTGCACCGCCCGGATCCGCGCCCGCCCATCTCCATCTACACGAGCACCTTCACGCCCACGCCCTCCTCCAGCTCCTCGACGCTGGCGAAAGCGACCAGGGCGCTGGTCACCGCATCGTTCTCCAGCACCCAGTTGATGGCGCTCGCGGTGCTCGGCCGCAGCTCGCCGGGCTCGGCCAGCTCGCTCCACGGGCCCATGACGATTGGCTTGAGCAGCGGCATGTCTACCCGGATTCCCTCCCCCCGCGGCGACATCTCCACGATGTCCGCCTCCGTAGCGGTTGACCAGTCGGTGGAGTACTTGTCCTCCCAGCTGACCCACTGACTGCCGAGCGCCTTCATGATCAGCACCCCCTTGCCGGCCGCCCACGACTTCTCCAGGCCCGGCTCCTGCCAGCGGCAGACGTAGTTGTAGATGACCAGGTCGGCGTCCGCCTCCGGCTCGGGACCCCGGTCGACGTAGTCCTGCTGGGCATTGCCGTAGTGCCTGATCAAGCAGAGGGAGTGGACCTTCCCCTTCTCCTTGAGCTCCTGAACCTTCGCCTTGAGCGCGTCCGACTCGACGAAGCCGTCCTGGTGCACCCGGAGGATGTCGATGCGATCACGGCGGACATTGGCCAGGTGGCTGTCGACTGTGGCCTCGAGCTCCTCAGCGGGCGGCGCCCCTACCTTGAGGGCGAAATGGTGGTCGCCGCCGTTGCCTTTCAGCTCCTCGGGAATGTGGACCTCGTCGCCGTAGCCCATATCGAATACGTTGACTCCCAACTCCTTGGCGCGCAGATAAATAGCTCGCTTCACCTCAGGGCCAGGATGGCCGTTCACCCCCTCGTAGTGGGCCAGCAGCCCACCGAGCGATATGACACTTAGCTCGAGTCCGGTCTGTCCGAATGGTCTGTATAGCATCAGAGCCTCCTCTGGACTGAGGTATTCACGCCCCAGCTCGCATGCTTCATATTGGCCATTTCCCCGAACCGGATCAAGGAGCTCCGGCACGCAGCCGGGCTGTCTCCTCCTCGTCCAGCTCACCGGCATCGTCGATGACGACTCCGTAGCACTCGCGCGCCGCCTCCACCGAGACCAACTCCTGCCGAACGTCCTCCTGGACGCGTCGCGGATCGCGTTCGAACGGCGGTCCGTGACCGCCCCCGCCCGGCAGCCTCAGGGTGACGGTGCGCTCGGGAGGCAGCAGGTACTTCGACTTGGGGTGCACCCGCTCACCCTCGTCGAGCACGACCTCGCCAGTGGCCCCATCCAAGCCGCCGTGAAAGCCGCGGGCCGGGTTGATCGTGCGGTCGTACATACAGGAATGCTGGGCCGGACCATCCCCGCGCACCTGGATCACCATCTCCTGCCCCATCCCGCCGCGAAAGCGCCCGCCCCCCCCGGAGTCGGGCCGCAGCGCCCGTTTCCGCATGATGAGTGGCGAGACCGACTCTATCGCCTCGGCGGGCACCCCGCGGATGCCACTGGGAAAGGCAGTTGCCGACAAGCCGTCAGCGCCGGGCCGGGCTCCCATGCCGCCGGCCGAGAAGAAGATGTACGCGTAGACCCTTCCGTCGTGGTCGTGCCCCTCGAACTGACTGTTCCACAATCCGGCCGAGCCATCGGCGATCACCCGCTCAGGAAGGGCATCGGACAGGGCCCCGAATATGGCCTGAGACAGGAAATGGCCGATCAGGTGACGCGCCCCGACCGCGGCCGGGAAACGGCAGTTGAGTACGGAGGCCTCCGGCGCGCGCACTGTCACCGGCCGGAAGCTGCCCTCGTTGTTGGGCACTGTCGGACAGATCGCACAGACCAGCGGATAGGTCGTGTAGGCGTGGGTGTAATTGAAGACCACGTTGATCCCCCGGTCCACCTGCGGTGAAGTGCCGGTGTAGTCGACGATCAGGTCGCTCCCCGCGACCGTGATCCGGCAGCAAATCTTGAGGATCTCATCGAAACCGTCGATGGCCACCTCGTCGCTGTACTCCCCGTCGGGAATCTCCGCGATCGCGGCGCGGAAGGCCTCCTCGGTGCGATCCAGGACGAGCCGGGAGAGCTCGTCCAGTGCCTTCAGGCCGTACTCCGTCATCATCTCGCTGAGCTTGGTGGCTCCCACGTCGTTGCCCGCCTGCTGGGCATAGAGGTCCCCCACGACCTGGTCGGGCTCCCTCACATTGGCCCGGACTATGGCGATCAGGTCCTCGTTGATGGCGCCGGCGCGGAACAGCTTCATCATTGGGATGTGCAGACCCTCCTCGAAGACTTCCCGCGCGTCGGCGCCGAGCGTGCGACCGCCGATGTCCATGGCATGGCAGGTGTTGGCAAACCAGCCGACCCCGCTCCCCCGGTGAAAGACCGGCGTGATCACGATGATGTCGTGGTAGTGGCCCGAGGACATCCAGGGATTGTTGGTGATCAGGCTGTCGCCCGGCACCAGCTCGTCGATGGGGTGGGCCCCAACGAAATCGCGGACGCAGTTGGCCATGGTATTGATGTGACCTGGGGTACCGGTCACGGCCTGCGCGAGCATGTTGCCAGCGGCATCGAACACCCCGGCTGAAAGGTCGCCGGCTTCGCGGACCACCGTCGTGAACGAAGCATGCATCAGGGCGGCCGCCTGCTCGTTGACGATGGAAATGAGGCGGTTCCACATCACTTCGAGGGTCACGGCGTCGATGCGGGATGCCGTCATGGGGCCACCTCCTGGCGATCCAGACGGATCTCGCCGTCCGCGCCGATCACGCACGACCAGCCTGGGCGCACCACCGTCGTCGATTCCGCTTCCTCCACTATCAGGGGACCTTCCCGCGTGAACCCGGCCTCGAGCAGGTAGCGATCGAATACCGGAACTGCTACGGCCTCGGCGTCCGCATCGAACAGGACCGGCCGGGTGCCCTTCTCGACACCAGCTGCCGCGCCCTCGTCGAAGCGCCGAATTCGCATGCGGCCCGGGTCGGGTCGCGGTCCGGTCACCGTCACCCGCCAGTGCACCGACTCTACCGGCACCCCGTCGCACAGCCGCCCGTAGAGCCGCAGATACTCGTCGTCGAACGCACCCTGGATGCGGTCGACCATCGCCGCATCGAAGCCGTACTCCGGCAGGTCGAAGCGGATCTCGAAGCCCTGGCCGGCGTAACGCATATCGGCGCTGCGCAGGACCTGGGTCTCCGCTTCCGGGACGCCGGCCTCGGCGACGATCTGGCGACCTTCCGCCTCCAGCTCCGCCATCAGCTCGCCGAGCAGTGTGGGTTCGAGGTCGTCCAGGTGGCGCACATAGGTGCGGACGAAGTCGAAGGAGATCGGGGCCAGCATCAGGCCGAAGGCAGAGCCAACGCCGGCGGCCGGCGGCACGATCACCCGCTCCAATCCCAGCCGCTGAGCCAACCCGCAGGCGTGTACCGGTCCCGCGCCACCGGTGGCGACCAGCGTGTGGGAGCGGATGTCTATGCCGCGCTCGGCGGCATGGACGCGGGCGGCGTTTGCCATGTTCTCGTCCACCAGCTGCTGAATCCCCCAGGCGGCGCCTTCGGGCGTCATGTCGATCCGTTGACCGAGGGCGGCGACCGCCGTCCGGGCCGCATCGAGGTCCAGGGTCATCGTCCCACCCAGAAAGTAGCCGGCGTTGAGCATTCCCAGAACCAGGTCGGCATCGGTCACGGTCGGCTGCTCGCCGCCCTGGCCGTAACAGGCCGGACCGGGATCGGCGCCGGCGCTCTCCGGTCCGACGACAGGCAGTCCCAGGTCGCTGAGGTGGGCGATGCTACCACCGCCGGCGCCGATCTCGATCATGTCCATCACCGGCACCAGTAGAGGCAGCCCGCTCCCCTTCTTGAAGCGGTAGACCCTTGCCACCTCCGACTCGGACGCCAGTGGAAAATGGCCGCCGCTGGTGATGATGGCCTTGGCCGTGGTCCCGCCCATGTCGAAGGCCAGCACCTCTTCCTCGCCGGCGAGCTGCCCCCAGTAGGCAGCGGCCAGCGCCCCTCCACACGGTCCCGATTCAACCAGCCGCACCGGGAACTCGGCCGCCGTATCGACGGAGCAGGAGCCGCCGTTGGAGAGCATGATGTGAAGCGGGGCGCGAACGCCGACCACCTCACGCCCGCGGTCGAGCTCTTTGAGATAACCTGCCGCCAGCGGCTGCACGTAGGCATTGGCCACGGTGGTGGAGGTGCGCTCGTATTCGCGGAACTCCGGTGCCACCCGGTGAGAAACCGAAACCGCCGCATCCGGCACCAGCTCGCGTACAAGCTCCTCGGCACGCCGCTCGTGGTCCGGGTTCACGTAGGCGTGCAGGAACACCACGGCCACCGCTTCCACCCCGGCCGCGGCGAGAAAGGCGCATGCTTCCCGCACCTCCGCCTCGTCCAGGTCGACCAGCACCGCCCCTTTCGAATCCAGTCTTTCGCCGACCTCCCGCCGCAACCGACGCTGAGCCAGGGGCCGGGGGCGCTCGAGAAAGAGATCGTAGATGTCGTAGCGCCCCTCGCGCCCGATCTCCAGCGCATCTCGGAAGCCGGCGGTCGTTATGAGCCCCGTAAGGGCGCCCTTGCGTTCGATGAGGGCGTTCGTGATCAGGGTCGTGCCGTGGACGGTGCGGCTGACCGATCCGGCCTCAACCGACCAGTCGGCGAGCAACCTGGCAACGCCGGCGAGCACCCCCGCCGACGGGTCGGGATAGGTGGTGAGAACCTTCCCGGCGACCAGCTCATTGCTGACCGTGTCGAGGAGAACCAGATCGGTGAAGGTGCCGCCGATGTCGATGGCGAGCAGGCGGCCGGGTGAGTTATCGGACATGTGCTCTCCGCTTAAATGAAGAAGCGGCATAAGATGTGGCGGTATCGGAAGATGGACAAACCTCCGGCCTCCTGCGCGCTGACCCCGCCGGACGCCCGCACTCCTTTCGGGCCCGCCGGGGAAGTCGTAGAATAGCGCGCCATGATCGCGGATCGCGCTGGCAGCGCAGGGCAGCATTCACCGGGTGGTCGTTCCGAGTCATTTTCACAACGTGTACCTGGACGGCTACTTCGCCGAGTTCCATTAGGAGCTTGACATTCCACCCATACGCTGGACGATCCGGACATCTACCCGTGGAGCAGGTGCTGAATTGGGACTTCGACCGGATAATCTTCGGTCATGGCGACGTCATTGCCAGCGATGGACAGCAGGCGATCGAACGAGCCTATCGCTGGCTCTTGCACTAAGGGAGGGAAGCGAATGCGCTTGGGCGTGATTGGATACGGTGGCCGTATCGGCGGCATGGTTCACAAATTCCGGGCTCTCGCACACGACCTGCGCGTCGTTGGTATCGTCGATCCGGACGAGGAGGGAGCGCGGGCCCGGCTGGACGAGAGCGACCGCGACCAGGCGCGGTTCTACCCCTCGGTCGACGCCCTGGTGCGCCAGGGACGGCCAGACGCCTTGGCTATCGGCACCCGCTGCAACCTTCACGCACCCTATGCGATCCAGGTCGCGCGTTACGACCTGCCCCTGTTCCTGGAAAAGCCGGTAGCCATCAACATGCGCCAGGCCAGAGCGCTGGAGCGAGCCTTCGCCGACTCGCGATGCCAGGTGGTCGTCAGCTTTCCACTGCGGGTATCACCCCTGTGCGAGCTCGCCAGGGAGTACGTCCGCGACGGCGCCGTCGGCGAGCCGGTCCACGTGGCGGCGACCAACTACGTGCCTTACGGCACCGTCTACTGGGAGGCGAAGTACCGCGACTACGCGGTCACTCAGGGGCTCTTCCTGCAGAAGGCGACCCACGACTTCGACTACCTCGCCTACCTGATGGGTTCGCCCATCGTGCGGATCGCAGCCATGGCCACCTGGGACAAGGTCTTCGGCGGGGACAAGCCGAGCGGCCTGGTCTGCTCGGAGTGCGGCGAGCGGGAGACCTGCCTCGAGAGCGACCTGAACCGGAGCCGCAATGCCACCACTGGATCCCATGCAGATCACCCCTGCGTCTACAGCGTCGATTGCGGCAACCCCGACCAGGGACGCAACGAGGATTGCTCGAGCGCGTTGCTCCAGTTTGCCTCAGGGGCCCACGGCGTGTACACCCAGGTCTTCTACGCCCGCGGCGAAGCCGGACGCCGCGGCGCCGCAGTGAGCGGCCATCTGGGAACCGTGGAATTCGACTGGATCGACAACCAGCTCAGGCGGGTGCGCCACCACGCCCCGTTCACGGCCACCGAGCGGGCGGGCGGCGAACTTCCCCACTTCGGGGGCGACGGCGAGCTGGCCCGCAACTTCGTCGAGGTCGTCGGGGGGCGTGCGACGTCGCGAACACCGATCAGCGCCGGGATCGACAGCGTCTACGCCTGTCTGGCAGCGAAGGAATCGTCGGAAAAAGGACGGTTCGCGAAGGTTCGGAGAGTAGGCCAGGCCTAACGGCCGGTACGGCCCTGCTGGCGCACATGGATATTGGCGCCGCGGCCGCCGCGACCCTTCGGCCTGGGTGCCCCGCCACTGGGGTCGCCCTTGGGGCCTCTACTGTGGTCGCCCACCGGAGCCGAGGATGTGGTGTCGGAGCTTTCCACACTGCCATCGGCGGCCTCGGCGGCGCGGGCCTGCTCCTGCTCGGCCATGTAGCAGTGCTCGGCCGCCTCGTCTTCGCGCAGATGGCACTTCTTGTATTTCTTGCCGGAGCCACAGGGACAGTCGTCATTGCGACCGGTGGAGCGGAATCTGAGCAGGAAATCGGGTTCGGTCATGGCTGGCGTGAATTGCGGTTCAAAGTGGCGGCCTTCTGGCCTTCTCTTCTTCTTCTGGCCTTCTCTTCTGGCCTTCTCTTCTAATGAGATCTTAACTCGATCGGCCTTCCGACACAAGCCGCGCCGGCGTTGACAACGGGTTGACCGCGGGCTAGTATGGCGCGCTGTCGTCGCCTCGGCATTACGAAAGGACCGCATGGTCAAATTTGTGAATGTACTGGATCACGTGTCCGTCACCGTCAGCGATATGGAACGCTCCCTGGCCTTCTACCGGGACACCCTGGGGCTGAAGGAGGTCGAGCGCCACCGGCTCGAGGGGGAAGGCATCTCCAAGATGGCGGGCAAGAACGGAGTCGTGATGGACGTGGTCCGCCTCGTGGCCCGGGAGACGGAGAGCATTGAGATCGACCTGCAGCAGTACCTGTCGCCGGCAGGGAAGGTTTCCAACGGCAAGCTGGGCGACGTGGGTCACTCCCACATCTGCTTCGGCGTGCCGGACATGGCCGAAGCCTACCGCGAACTGTCGGACCAGGGTGTGGAGTTCGTCTCCGAGCCGGTCAGCTTCGACCTGGGGTGGGCCGTCGTCCATGTCGTCTTCTTCACAGATCCGGACGGCTACGTGCTCGAGCTGATGCAGATACCGTTCGAGAAGAAGGAGTGACTGCCGCGTGCCCAGCTACGACCTCGACGATCAGGTAGCCATCGTCACCGGCGCCGGCCGCGGCATCGGTCGCGCTATCGGCCACCGCCTGGCGCGCGAGGGCGCCCGGGTGCTGGTCACCGACATCAACGCCGACAGCGCCGCCGCCAGCGCGGCCGAGATCGCCGCGGCCGGCGGCACCGCCGATCCCCTGCGCGTCGACGTAACGCGGCAAGCCGAGACCGATGCGATGGTCGCCACCGCAGTGGAGGCTTTCGGCCGCGTCGACATCCTCGTTAACAACGCCGGCATCGGCATGGTCGCGCCGCTGATGGATACCGACGAGGCATCGTGGGACGCACTAATGAACGTCAACGCCAAGGGCGTGCTGCTCTGCTCCCAGGCGGCGGCGCGGCAGATGATCGAGCAGGGCGAAGGGGGCCGCATCATCAACAACGCCTCCGGTGCCGGCAAGATCGCCCCCGGCAAGGGAGTGCCCCTGGGCGCCTATGCCGCCAGCAAACACGCCGTGGTGGCGCTCACCAAGCAGCTGGGACTGGAACTGTCCGACCACCAGATCCTCGTCAACTGCGTCTGCGCCGGCATCGTCGACACCCCGATGTGGGAACTGATTGACCGCGAGACATCGAGACTGCAGGGCATCCCGGCCGGCTCCGTCGTCACAGCGGCCGTCGACAGCGTGCCGTTGGGACGGATTCAGCAGCCGGAGGACGTGGCCAACATGGTCGCCTTCCTGGCCTCTACCGACGCCGGCTACATGACCGGCCAGACCTACAACGTCTGCGGCGGTCTCCTCCCGTACTGACCCCCATACCCCCTCACGCCAACTCCGGAACGGGAAAGGTAAACTCTTGATCAAAGTAGCCGTTATCGGTTGCGGCAGCCGCGGCCGCAGCGAGATGAAGGAACTGTCCAGCTTCGAAGACGTGGAGCTAGTAGCCGCCTGCGACCCTATGGCCGAGGCCCTGTCACAGGCGGCCGATGAATTCGCCATCCCGGGTCGCTTCGACTCGATCGAGAGAATGCTCGATGCCGGCGGCATCGACGCCGCCTTCGTGACCACCCCGGCCCACCTGAATGCCCCCTCCGCCCTACCCTGCCTGGAGGCCGGCGTCGACACCCTGCTCGAGAAGCCACCCGGCCTGCACGTGGAGGAAACTGTCGAGCTCGCGGAGACGGCAAAGCGGTCGGGCGCCCGGGGGATGGTGGGCTGGCAGCGGCGCTTCAACCCCTTCGTGATCGAGGCGCGACGACTGGTGGAGGAGCGGGGACCGGTTATGCAACTGGTCGGCGAGTTCCACAAGAACATCCACACCTTTGTCAGCGGCTCGCGCTTCCCCGAGATCATCAAGCAGCGCGTCCTCTTCGAGTCTCCAATCCACTCCATCGACCTGGTCCGCGCACTTGCCGGGTCGGAGGTCGCCGAGGTCCACTCCGTCGTCGGCAAGCGTGTGACCGAGTACAATGACCTGCACGCCGCCCTGGTCACCTTCGAGAGCGGCTGCGTTGCACAGATCAGCGCTAACCTCACCGGCTCCGCGCGACTTGAGCGCTACGAGATCCACGGCCACGGCATCTCGGCCTACCTTGAGGGAGTGAACACCGGGAAGGTGATCACGACGGAAGAGACGGTGGTGCTCGATGGCGATTCAGCGCAGGCCACCCGCCTCAAGGACCAGTTCTTCCTCGACTGCATTCGCGATAACCGCCCGGTCGACCTGCCCGCGGCCAACCTCGACGAGGCAGTGAAGACGATGAAGCTGGGCGAGGCCATCTACTCCGGCGCCTGAGAGCGGCCGGCCGTGCTGCACATCTACGTCGACGCGGACGCCTGCCCGGTCAAGGGCGAGGTCTACCGCGTCGCCGAGCGCTACAACCTGCAGGTGACGCTGGTGGCCAACTCCTGGATGCGGACGCCCAGCCAACCCTGGATCCATCTGGAGGTCGTCGACGAGGGACCAGACGCCGCCGATGACTGGATCGTGGAAGAGCTGGAGCGGCTCGACATCGTCATCACGGCAGACGTGCCGCTCGCAAGCGCCTGTGTCCAGAAGGGAGCGCGGGTTCTCGGCACCTCCGGAAAACCGTTCACCGACGACAACATCGGCAGGGCGTTGGCCACGCGGGATCTGCTCACAGACCTGCGCAACGCCGGCGAGATCACAGGCGGCCCGCCGCCGCTGGGCCCGAGCGATCGCTCCCGCTTCCTGCAGCAGCTGGATCAGATGATTCAGGCCATTCGCCGGCAGGAGCCCGGCCTGCGGGGATGACCGATCTGCCAAGTGGTCGCGGACCCCGGCGAGCGGTAGCGCTCTTCAGGTCTGGTTGTCTGCGCCGATGGCCTCGGACAGGTGACCGAAGCCGTCACGCTCGAGGAGACGGCAGAGCCCGCGGTTGATCTCCCGCACCAATCCCGGCCCACTGTAGATCAGGGCCGTGTACAGCTGGAGCAGGCTGGCGCCGAGACGGATTTTCTCGTAGGCGTCCTCGGCGCCGGCGATGCCGCCACTGCCGATGATGAGGTGGCGCCGCCGGTCGACGTGGGGGAACCAGGCGCGGATGGCCGCATTGACCAGTTCCCTCGCCGGTCGCCCGCACAGCGTACCCGGCATGCGGTTCAGCTCTGCCGGCGGCGTCTTCAGTCCCGCGTAGTTGGTCCCGGGGGGCAGGTTGAAGATCAGGCCGGCCACGCAGTCGAAGCCCTCGATGGCCTGCAGCACTGCATCCCGCCGGACAGGATTATCGGTCGCGGTGAGTTTCACGAACACCGGAGGGATATCGCTGATGCCGCGATACTCGCCCAGCAGCTCGCGCAGGCGCGCCGCATCGTCGAAGGGACTGTGACCACCGGTGGTGTTGGGACAATTGAGGTTCAGGCTCAGATAGTCGGCGACGCCGACGAAGGCCCGCGCGGCGTCGGTGAACTCGGCTATGACGTCATCGACAGCCACGGGACGGCCGCTGTTCGTCTCTACCAGGTTGACTCCTAGAGGGACCCCCCGCCCGGCCCGGGCCAGGCGCCGGGAGACCGTGAGCGCCCCGTCGTTCGGCACCCCGTAATACACGACTATGGCCTCGTCGGCCGGCAGGCGGAAGAGCCTGGGCGACATCGCGTTGCCGGACGACGAGTGCGCCGAAACCGAACCGACCTCGACAGAGCCGAAACCGACGGCGGCTAGCGTCCGAACCGCTTTGCCATTCTTGTCGAACCCGGCCGCCAGACCGACCGGGTTGGCGAAGTCGAGCGCCCCGAACCGCTGCCGCAGCCGCGGATCGGAGAAGCCGTAGAGCGTCCGCACGGCGGCGGCAGCACCGAGCCGGCCCACGGCGTGGCCAAGGGATATTGCGGCATTGTGCACCCACTCCGGATCCAGGCGGAAGAGGAGGGGCCGAACGGCGCGGCGGTAGATACCCATCATCGGGGGTGGTCGTGGATCTTAATCCGATTCAACGAACGCTCCACGATATGATATTCTGGTCGCTGGGGCGCGAAGCTTAACTACCGAATCTGCCCCTGTCCAGGCCACCGGTCAGATCAGGGGGATCAGAAGGAGGAAGCTTCGTCTCCCTGCCCAAAGTGACCCACCATAGCGCTCGAGCCTGGCACCGAGCCGACAGCCTCATCCTGTTCGTTCACTCGATCCATCGCTTCCAGCACCTCGATGACCTTGCCAATTGCCGCGGAGCCGGGCCATGAATATGCTTGGGATAACCGACCCCCAACCCCTCGAAAACGCTCCGAACATGACCGCCGAGGCAGCAGGAAACCTCACGCCCGAGGAGCAGCAGCGCGGCCAGCGCTGCCTGATCCAGCTCGGCACGGTGTTCGGCTGCACCAGTGCCTTGGTCTGGGGTGTGAGTTCCTTGTTCCTGCTCAGCCTTGGTGCCACCCCGTTCCATCTGGGACTGCTGGAGACCCTAATGCGGCTGGCCGTCACCGTGCGCCTGGCGGCAGCTCGACTAGTCGCCGTTGCCGGCAAGCGCCGAGCGATGCTGATCGGGCGGGCTGGAATGTCTCTGCCGCTGGCGCTCCTGATTCTGGTAGCGTCGAGGGACACGGACCGCGGTGACACCACCCTTTGGATGGGCGTGGCTACCTATGCCCTTCTGGTCCTCTTCAACCACCTGGGAAACACCTCCTGGTGGCCCCTGCTGCAGGACAACACCAACCGCAGCGATCTGGCGAGCTTTCTGAGCCGGTTGCGCATCCGGCAGCGCTCCATCGAGCTGGTCCTGCCGCTACTCGTCGGCTGGTACCTGGGCACGCATCCATCCTCGCAGCGCTTCGCCCTCCTGTTCGCCCTCGGACTAGTCGCGAACCTGCTCATTGTCCTTCTGGTTCGCCGGGTTTCGGAAGCTCCCCGCACCCACCAGCAGCCAGGCCACGTGCGACGGTTGATGGCGCTCGCGCAGCTCCCGGCGATGCGGCGTTACGAGCTCTTCGCCGCCTGCAACGGGTTCGTCATCGCCGCCATCCTCCCCTTCTGGGTGGTCGCCCTCACCCGGGCCGGCATGGGTGCCATCTATTTCGTCTGGATGACCTCGGTCGGTGCGCTGGGCTACGTGCTGGCCCTGCACGGCTGGGGCCGACTGGTCGACACCTGGGGCACCCGGGTGCCGCTCACGCTCGCCCTGCTCGCCAAGGCGACTCTCGGATTGATGTGGCTCGCGCTCCCCGTCGAGCCAACGGCCGTCATTCTCTGGGCGACCGTGCTCTTCTTCCTATGGGGCGTCCTGGAGTCGGGGGCCAATCTGGGCCAGAACCGGGCCATGGTCGACGCCGTCTCCAGCGAGTTCCAGGCCGAGGGCTTCGCCCTGGCCATCACCGCGGCCGCCATCGGGGGCGCCGCCGGAGGCCTGATGGGCGGCCTCGCCGTGCAGCAGCTTTCCGATGTCGACGGCGCGAGGTGGGCCCCGCTCCACCTCTATCTCTGCGGCGGGCAGCTGGCCCTCATCGGCGTCTGGTTCCTGAGCAGATTCCTCAACGGGTATCGGGACGAGCCCACGCTCGCCGTCGCCGCCAAGCGGCTCTGGCGCGCTACCACCCGCCGGCGGGCACCCGCGGAGGACTAGGTGGAACTGGCCCCGCGGCTCGACCTGGCCGGCGACAACCTGCTGGCCTGCCTCTGCCCGGAGCGGAACTGGCTGCCCTATTGGCACATGGTGGTCGACGCCGAGCGCCGCGCCGAGTACCAGTTCCGACCCCACTGCAACGGCCACAACGTGGGTCGCTGGTGGAACACCATGCTGCGGCTGGAGCGCAGCACCGGTTACGCCATCCCGCCACAGATCGAGGCCGCCATGCTCGACCACACCTGGCGCATGTGCGATAACCCATGCGGCATCCTGCTCGACGATCCCGATCCGGAACAGGTTCACACGTGGTACCTGCATTCCTACCGGGAGACGATGCTGGCACTGGGACTGCTGGTGGAGACGAGAAAGAGCGAGCGGGCCCACCGGCAGGGACTACGGGCCATCGACTGCATGCGCCGGGCCACCGCCGACCTGGAGCGGTGGGACCTGTGCCGCTGCGAGGGCGGGCCACCCGGCCTGACATACACCGGGCGACGAAGCGAAGGCCCCTACACGCACGGGCGCGCCATCGAGGGTCTCATCTGCTTCTATCTGGCCACTGGGGCGGAGGAGGCGTTTACCGAAGCCCGCCGCCTGGCGGACTTCCACGCGGCGCATACCCTGACTCCAGACGGCAGCCTCGCGGGCGGCTGCGGCCATCACACCCATTCCTACCTCAACACGGTTCGGGGCCTCGCACTGGTGGCGCGGCTCGATGGTGACCAGGCTCTACTTGAGTGCATCCGGTCCACTTACCGGCGGGCCATCGCCGCCATGCTCACTCCATCCGGCTTCGTCACGCACGACATTGGCGCTCATGCGGGTGGCGACATCGCCTCCATCGGCGACATCGCCCACATCGCCCTCCTCTTGTGGGATTATTACGGCGATCCGGCCCTGCTCGACGAGGCCGAGCGGCTCGTCCGCTGCCGGCTGGTGCCGGCGCAGGTGGTCAGCCCAATGCCGGTCGAGCCGATGCGGGATGGCGGCCGCGACAGCCTGACAGACCTGCCCAACCGCTTCGTCGGCGCCATCGGGGGCAGTGTCGGCCAGGTGCGGGGCCAGACCTGCGTCACCGATTTCACCGCGGCGGCACTGCACAGCCTGCTCGAGCTCCACGATCGAGCGGTCGATGTCGGGGCGGATGCGATCCGGGTGAACTTCCACTTCGACACGGACCGCGCCGAAATCTCGGTGCGATCCCGCCGACGCGGCTCTGAGGCGAGAGTGAGGATAGACAACCGGTCGGGTAAGGAGCTCCGCCTGCGTCTGCCCGGCTGGTCGCCGGCACCGGCTGAGGTCCAGCTGGACGGCGTCCCCAGCAAGGTCCACGTCGAACGCTCCTGGGTGCTCGCACCAGGCTCGGCCAGGAAGGTCGAGCTCCGCTTCGCCCTGCCGGCCACAATGACCGAGGAGCCGGTCCGCGAGGAAGACCGGCGTCCGGGCACTCTACGGTTTCACTGGCGGGGTGACGAGATTGTTGACATTGAGCCGTGCGGCGACTACCTGGCACCCCTACCGGCGCCGAACGGCTCGTTTCTCTAGTCGCTGCGCCAGCCGGGCTCGCCCGCTCAGTCCGGCACGACCAGCTTTTGCGGATCGCGCACGCACCACTCGTAGGTGTCGGCCCGGCGGGCGCCATCGGACAGGACCGGGCTCAGCACCTTGGTCCCGAAAGCCAGTTCCGACGTACCTTCCGCATCCTCCGCCCTCCGGAAGATGTTCTCGTCCAGCGCCCCTTCCGCCTCGGCCAGACCGACCAGCCCCCGCATGGGATAGCGGCGCACGGCTGCATTGCCGATAAAGGCAGTCCCGACAACGCCGGTTTCCTCGAGAATCTGCCCCAGCCGATTGAAGTCGGGGTGGCGTGAGCCGTAGTAGGAGCCGCCCTCGCTCTTCGGCTGGTAGTCGGTCATCGCCTGGTCGGCCAGGGTGCCGTCGCCACGGCGGACCCAAACCTGTCGGGGCACCCTTTGCCGGCGGGAAACATCACCCACCCACTCGGCGAAATGGTGACTGGTCGAGCTGGCGTAGGTCATGCCACACATCACAACCTGGGTATCCAGTGCCAGCATCACCCCG
The DNA here is from genome assembly GCA_964456165.1 of uncultured Gemmatimonadaceae bacterium. GTDB lineage: Bacteria > Latescibacterota > UBA2968 > UBA8231 > UBA8231 > CAYWBJ01. Next base: position 17,166 of record CAYWBJ010000207.1, read on the forward strand.
AAGCTCGAGCGCAGATCGAAGGAGGAGAGAGAAGGATCCACTTGAGTGATCACCTCGGCCCGTCTCCCTAGGGCCGCGAAACTGTATCGGCATGTAGTGCTGCGCACGGCCTCCGGACGGCACCGTAGCGTTTCGGTGATCGCCCCCATCTCGGACGGATCCCGCTAAGGTGCGCATGGCCGAGTGAACCAGAGCCACCTGCCCCTGCTCCACGCCAATCTCGCGCAGCCCCGCGACGATCTGCGCTACCGCCAGTCCGCTATCGCGTTTGCCCGATTTCACCTATTTATCTTTCGTGGAATGACAGCGGATTCCGCCAGTAAACCGCAATACCGCTTCGACTGTTTACCCGCCACGATGCGCAGCCGATCGAGGCCGTCCCATGTTTCCCGATGTAGCCATGTCGACACGGAGCTTCCGCATCGACGGCATGATGCGCTTCAGCCTGTTCGCCCCCAGGCTCTACAACCTCTGCCTCTCGTTGGGGTTCGACCCCGGAACTATCATGCCCTCACGCGCCTTCTGCGCCGACGAGAGCCAGGGTTTCCCGATCATCCTGATTCCCAAACACTTTGGCGCCTTCCCGTTCGACCACGGCCGCGCCGGCGGCAGCGTCGCCACCAACCGGCATGGCCCCAAGCGCACCACGGCCGTGACCTGGTCATCATCCAGGCGAGTCACGTCGGCTACGACGCGGACACCGCGCAATTCGGCTGCTACTGCCGCCTGCAGACGCCCAACGACCGGGTCAGGCTCGGGACACACCTGCCCCCCCGAGATGTTCGTCTTCCGGCGGGCCATCACCGCCGGCGGCGAAGGGCGAACCAACTGGATCTCAACCGGCTCGAGGCGATGCCCAGGATCGACGGGATGATCGAGACGCCCGAGATCTCCATAGAGCCACCAGTGAAGTTTCCTTGAAGATGGCTCCGAACGCCACGCCACTGCGCCGGTTCGCGGCCGTCATCTTCGACATGGACGGTCTGCTCATCGACAGCGAGGTCACCGCCCGCGACACCTTTCTGCAGTCCTGCCAGGCGTTCGGTATCGAGGCGGAAGTGGACCTTTTCCTGCGCTGCATCGGGACCAACGAGGTGGGCACGCTTGCGGTCCTGCGGGAGGAACTGGGAAGGCGAGACGACCTAGACGTCTTCTACGCCGACTGGCGCGAACGCTACGACGCGGCCACTGCAAAGCCCATTCCGCTCAAACGCGGAGTCGTCGAGCTGCTCGACCACCTAGAGCAAGTCCAGGTGCCGACCGGCGTGGCCACCTCCAGCAACAATGCGGGGGCCCGGAAGAAGCTCGAGCTAGCCGGCATTCTGGACGCCTTCGCAATAATCGTCGGCGGCGATCAGATAACCCTTGGGAAACCGGACCCGGAGATCTACCTCCAGACTGCCAACAGCCTGGACGCAGAGACCGGCGCCTGCCTGGCGCTGGAAGACTCGGAGAACGGCGTCCGCGCCGCGGTGGCCGCCGGCATGACCGTGGTCCAGGTCCCCGACCTACTCCCTCCGTCCGACAGCCTGCGCGCCCTGGGGCACCACGTCGTCGACAGCCTGCTCGACGTGATGACTATCGATTTCGACCAGATCGACACATAGGCAGAATGACAACCGATTGGGCCGGATTGTGGGCTCGAGTCACTGCCGGTCTGCTCGTCAGCTGCGGGATGTGACCATTTCGAGCGGCACAGCGCCCGATCAGCTGAGCCGCTAGACTACTTCGACCAGACTCGCGCGTGAGCATCGGCCGCGTGGGCGCGTCCTGGTCCGCCCTGCATACGCATGAGCTCGGTCTGTCGCCGGGTCAGGCCCTCGAACCAGTGGGCGGGAAAATCGTCGTGCGGGTCGATCTGGAACATGAGCATCCCCTTGCGGTAGTGACCGAAGAGGGCGTGCCGGTTGCGGTCGCTGCTGTTGGCTCCGCCACCGTGCCAGCACTGGCCGTTGAAGACGATCACCGAGCCGGCAGGTGCCGAAGGCTGAACCTCGAGTGTCACATCGAACCCCTCCCAGGGACGCGCCAACCCGCTCTTGTGTGAGCCTGGCACGACCCGCGTCCCACCCACTTCCGGGCTGAAGTCGTCCAGCATCCAGACCGTATTCATCATCACCGGGGAATCCAGGTTCAGCATGTGAGCCGGAATATCGCTATGTAGTTTCTGATGCCCGTTCCCCGGGCACACGATCCGCGCGTTCAAGCTGCCCAGGATCAGAGATGACTCTAGGAAGTGCTCCAGAACCGGTAGCACCCGGGGATGGTCGATGCACTTGTGGAAGACCCGATCGAGGACTGGTAGATTGCTCACGTGCCGGGCGGTCCCCAGGTGATTGTGGGGTGTCCCGTGCTCGCGCTCGCAACGCTCCAGCGCCTCGCGCATGGCGCCGGCCTGATCCCCGGTGAGCACGTTTTCGAGCAGGGTGAATCCGTATATCTCCAGTTCACCTATTGCCTGATCCAGTTCGGTCATCATGTTACCTGAGAAGTCATCGCAGAACTGAGTGGGAGAGTTGCCCTGACGTTCGCCGCGCGACTACCCGCCGTCAAGAACGGCCATGGTCCCCCATCGGGTGCCGGGGGAAGTAGATGAACGAGACTCACAGCGCAGGAAAAAGTCGCCGGTGCCCAGAACCTGGCACCGGAGGTCGGTGACCATGCCGCGCGGACATCCCCACGTCGTCGCGGGTATCGACCTGGCCGGGTCACCCCGGCGGGCTACCGGCGTATGCATCCTCCGCGGCAACCGGGCCGAGACCTGCGTGGCGCTTTCGGACGACGAGATTCTCGAGGCGATCAGGATGGCGGCACCCGCGATCGTGCCGATGGACGCACCGCTGAGCCTGCCGGCCGGACGCCGGACGATTCACGATCGCCGCGGCGAGCATCTGCGTCTCTGCGACCGGGAGCTCCAGCAGCGCGGCATCCGCTTCTTCCCCATCACCCTGGGCCCGATGCGAATGCTGACCGAACGCGGCCTTCGCCTCAAGGCACAGATCGAGGCTCTCGGCTACCGGGCGGTGGAATGTTACCCCGGCGGCAGCCAGGACGCCTGGAAGCTGCCGCGTCAGCACAAGGACATGGAAGGGCTGCGCCGCGGTTTGCGCCGGCTCGGGGTCCGCGGCATCGGGAAGCGGATGACGCCCGACGAACTGGACGCGGTCACCGCTGCCCTCGTCGGTCGCTGGTATCTGCTGGGCAAAGGCGAATGGCTCGGCGGCGCAGGTGGGATTCTTATGCCGCGCGTCACCGGACCGGGCTCAGACCGCCGGCCCGCCGACTCAGGACGGGGGACGGGATGACGCGCGCGGTCGACATGAGCAGCGAAGCGGCCGGCCCCAGCACAAGGCCAGGATGCGCTCCTTCATCGGCGAACTGCTTCCGGGCGCCGGGGCTGCAGATTACGTTCTCTCGGCCGCGACCACCGCCGTGCAATCAGAATGTTGTTGTGATGCAGCGGACCCGGCTCCGTGCGCATCGGCAGGTGAGGCAGGTTGCTCCTGGTGCCCGGGTGCTACCTCTACGTGGGCAGCACCTTCGGGCCAGAGGGTGTGCGGACAGCGCATTGGCCAGCACTTCCGCCGCTCCAAAGCCCTCCACACCACCGATCGGCCAGCTCTCGACGAACTACTGAGAAGCCGACCGCAGTTCGCCCCGACGGGGTAAAGACAGAGGAGACAGCGCAAATGACGGACGCGGCCCGGATTTCCACGGCCGACGAGCTGCTGTGGAGCGGCGAGCACTCGATCGCCGCCACCTGGTCGGCGCTGCAAGAGCCGCTGGTCTGCCCGCCGCGAGCCAACCCGAGGATCGTCTCTACCCTCCTCGTCTTCGCCGACGAGGGCCGCAGCGACCTCGACGGCCGCGCTGTGGACGGTCGCCCCTATCCGCGCGATGTTTGGAAGCCCAACCTCGGCAGACCGATGAGCTCCTGCGTCTTCGCCCTGGCCGAAACCATGGTGGCGGGAAAGAGCTCCCACCGACAACTATCGAAACCAGAGGCCGCACGATGCCCAGACCCGAACCCTGGCGCTACGAAAAGCTGACCTGGCCCGACATCAACCGCGCCGTCGCTGACCGCAAGCCGGTTATCGTCCCGATCGGATCAACCGAGCAGCACGGTCCCCACCTGCCCCTCGACGTCGACGTTGTCTGCCCCACCGGCGTGGCCGAGGCAGCGGCCCGGCTGATTCCCGATACGGTGCTGGTGATGCCAGCGATTACCCACGGTTACACCGCGCACGTGATGGATTTTCCCGGCACCGTCAACATCCACTGGGAGCACTTCATCAAGTTCGTCGTCGACGTCGGCAACAGCCTCGCTTACCACGGCTTCAAGAAGATCATCCTGCTCAACGGCCACGGCTCCAACGCCCCCAACCTGGACTTGGCCGCGCGCCGCGTAAACCTGGAGAGCGACGGCGAGTGCAGCTTCGTCTCCTGGTGGGACCTGCTGCGGGTCGACCCTGAGTTCATGAAGGGCTGGCGCGAGAGCAGGTTTCCCGGAGGCATCGCCCATGCCTGCGAGCTGGAGACTTCGGTCTACATGTACCTGGATGGCGATAGCGTGCGAGAAGAGTACATCACCGACGGGGAGATCGCCTTCCACGACCACGAATCCGATTTTCACTACACCGATCTGCACGGTTCCGGACCCGCGCAGGTCACCTCCTGGACCGCCAGCTACTCCGACAGCGGCGTCCTCGGACAGCCGACGCTGGCAACCGCCGAGAAGGGCAGGAAGGCGGTGGGAGAAGCCGGACGCCAGCTCGCGCGTTGGGTCGAAGAGTTCGCCGCCCGCCCCAAGCCGCCCCGGGGCGACCACCACATCGCGACGCCTTCCATGCCCATGCCCTGGGGGCAGCAGGGGCCGCCACCCGCCGCCGGCGACGTGCACGGCGGCTAGAGGCTAGATCGGAAGAGGAGAGAGACCATGGCCTTCACCCTGGAACTGGGCGCCCGGGCGCCCGACTTTGCGCTGCCGGCCACCAACGGCAACACCTACCGCCCGGGCGACTTTGCCGACGCCCGCCTGTTGGTTCTGTTCTTCACCTGCAACCATTGTCCTTACGTGATCGGCTCGGATGAGGTGACGCGCAAGACCGCGGAGAAGTACGCCGGCGACCGGGTGCGGTTCGTCGGAATCAACTCCAACAGCAAGGCCACCCATCCCGACGACGACTTCGACCACATGGTGGAGCGGATGCGCCAGCACGAGTTCCCCTGGGCCTATCTCCATGACGAATCCCAGGGTGTCGCCCGCGCCTACGGCGCCTTGCGCACTCCCCACTTCTACCTCTTCGACGAGGAGCGTCGGCTCGTCTACACCGGGCGGGCCGTGGACAACCCACGCGATTCTAGCCAGATCACCGTCAACGACCTTGAGCAGGCCCTGGATCAGCACCTGGCAGACGAGGAGATTGCAGTGCCGCTGACGAACCCGATCGGGTGCAACGTCAAGTGGGACGGCATGGACGCCCACTGGATGCCGGCCGAGGCCTGCGACCTGGTGTGAAGGCGGTCCCAGGCGGTGCGGACCTATACGACCTGCAGCGTTTCGTGACGGCGCAGGCGGACATCTACGATCGCGCCCTCGACGAGTTGCGGGGCGGCGCCAAGCGCAGCCACTGGATGTGGTTCGTCTTTCCCCAGATCGCCGGTCTCGGTCTGAGCCCGACCTCGCAGCGTTACGCCATCCACGGCCTCGACGAGGCCGTCGCCTACCTCGAGCACCCAGTGCTAGGCCGCCGGCTGCTAACGTGTACCGAAGCGGTAATCGCTGTCGACAGCCGGTCGGTGACCGAGATCTTCCCCTTTCCCGACGATCTCAAATTCCGCTCCTCGATGACCCTCTACTGCCAGGCAGCCGCGCCCGGTGCACCATTCGCCAATGCCCTCGCGAGGTACTTCCACGGAGAACCGGACCCAATGACCATCGACCTGTTGCAGCGGCCCGACGCCGGCGCCGCCTGACCGCACACATGAACTTCAGGACAGTCCATGCCGCTACCGCCCATTCCCTCTTCACCGACATTGCGCTGCTGCTCGTGCGCCTGATGGCCTGGCCTGGCTTTCATCCTCCACGGCTGGGCAAGATCCGGAATCCCTGCGAATCAATGGGCCCCGACGGCGCTAGTCCCGACCGATTCGCGATCAACGGCAAGCTGTCCAGCTGCCGGCATCACCCCTGAGCCATCGCGATGAACCCCAAGAGCGATACCTGCGTCGGCAGGAAGACGGGTAAGCCGCTGACCGAGTTCGCCTCGCAGTCGGACGCGCGCGAGGGAGCCGCTCATGCCAACAAGCGCTATGGCCAGAACCTGTTACCGTACCAGTGCGACGAGTGTGGCATGTGGCATCTCGCTCCAGCCGATCGACAAACCCCGAGCACCACGTGCAACAGCTGCACCAGCGCCGACGGCAAGCCGAAGGAGTCCTACCAAAACGAATCCGCAGCGCGGCGCCGAGCCGACATCCTGCACCGGGAGCAGGGCGTGACACTACAAGTCTACGCCTGCGAGCACGGCAATGGCTGGCATCTGACCCGGCGCTTTCGCTGAACCACGCAACCCGCGAGGAATTAATCCACCATGCCCAAACTTACCGTTGCGACCTGCCAGTTCCCCATCAGCAGCAACTGCCAGCAAAACCTGGACTTCGTGCTGCGCCAGATCTCCGAAGCCAAGGCCGGCGGCGCCCAGCTGGTCCATCTCTCCGAAGCCTGCGTTTCCGGCTATCTAGGCGTCGAAATCGAGTCAGCCGGCGACTCCGACTGGGATGAGATCAGGGCGGCCATGACGGCGATCCAGACCGCCGCCAGACGACATCGCATCTGGGTCGTCGTCGGCTGCAACCACCGCCTCAGCGGCCGCCACAAGCCCCACAACTCCCTGCACGTCATCAACGCGAAGGGCGAGCTGGTCGACCGCTATGACAAGCGCTTCTGCACCGGCGACAACTCCCGGTCCGGCGACCTACTCCACTACAGCCCGGGCAGCAAGTTCGTCACCTTCGACGTGCGCGGCGTGCGCTGCGGGTTGCTGATCTGTCACGACTTCCGCTACCCGGAGCTCTTTCGCGAGTACAAGAAACGGGGCGTGCACCTGATGCTGGTCTCCTTCCACAACGCCCGCATGACCGTGGAGGCGAACCGACGCTACAGCGTCTACGTCCCCGCGACGATCCAGTCGGCAGCCGCCAGCAACTTCTTCGCGATCAGCTCGAACAACGGCAGCTGGAAGCAGGCGTGGCCCAGCTTCGTCACCAACGCTGAGGGCATGATCATCGACAAGGCCCCGGCACACCGTGCTGCGGTGCTGATAAACACGATCGACACCCGCGAAGCGCTCTACGACGCCTCCGTCGCCTGGCGCGACCGCTGCATGCGCGGCATCTACAACAGCGGCCGGCTGATCTCCGACCCGCGGTCGCGCGACCGAAAATCCCTGTGAGCGGGACTCCCGGAGCGACGATCGCCCCGGGAGTCCACACCGGTCACGCACCTCAAGGTCGCCCGCCGTGGCTCGCACATCGTCGCCGAGATCATCGCCAGTGCCCTGCCAAGCTCAGGCAAGGCAGTGCCGGCAAACGACCGCTGACCTATGTTCATGGATCGGCTCCACACCGACATGGTGAGAAATGACACATACCGATTCTGCCACCCCCGCTGTCACCACCGACTGGTCCGCAATGACCGCCGGGGATAGAATCCGCCACCTCGAGGTCGAGGGCTACGTCCTGCTGCCCGGCCTGCTGGACCCGGACCTGATCGCCCGACTGCAGGCCCAACTGGACGACATCCCCACCCATGGCGCTGACTACACCGAGCTGAAGCAGGTCCACAACGACATCCAGTGGGCCGGCGGTACGATCACCGAGCTCATCGCCCATCCGGCAACGATCGGCTTTCTGACCGAGCTCTTCGGCTCTCAGCCAATCATGATGACCTACGATTACTCCCGCAGCGAGCCGGGCTGCCCGGCCATCAACCTGCACGCCGACGGCCAGCCTTGGGGCACCAAGATTTTCGGACCGGAGCAGAGTTGCCCGCGCCTGGTCCGGGTACTCTACTACCTCCAGGACCTCACACCCGAGCGGGCCCCCTTCCGGGTAGTACCCCGCTCGCACCTGACGTTCCACAATGACGGCAACCCCTACCTGCGCTACCGCTCACATCCCGAACAGGTGATGGTGACGGCGCGGGCAGGCGACGCCTGCCTGATCAACCAGAACGTGTTCCACGGAAACTTCGAAAACCGCAGTGCCGAAGCGAGAGACATGCTCGGGATCGCCTACCGACCGAGCTGGGCCGGCCCCTTCGCCGAGGTTGACCCCTGGCCGGTGGAAGAACTCGCCAAAGCCTCGCCGGCCGTGCGCGCTGCTCTGGGAGACCGCAACCAGCGCATCTGGTTCCCCGACGCCGACTCGGTCCCGCCCGAGCTGAAGGAGGCGGCGCCGGGCATAGACCCGAGCCGCTGGGAACGGGCATGAGCAGTCGCACCGCATCGCTCTCGGAAGAGGAGTTGGACTTCTTCCGGGCTTGGGCCCATCTCGGCATCGACGAGTTCGAACCCTTCACGAAGCGTTAATGGCTCCAACACCCGGACAGGTTGCTGCCGCGGCCGACGCGAACGACTTCCTGCGACGGTGGAACGGCGTTCACAACTTCAGCCTCGCGCCCGATCTGGCCCCCTTCGATTTCGAGCCTCCCGGCGTCGACCGCCTCCTCGCCGAGTTGCTGCGCGACCCGGACTCGGTTGTCGTCAACGGCGGCGAAGATTCCTTCGTCCACATCCCGCGCCGAGACCTTCGCGAGCACCTGCTGGAGCTGCCCATCGAGCAAGCTCTGGAACAGCCCCTGTCCCTCTGCCACTACGACCTGCGCCGTTTCGACGTGCCTGGCGGCCTGCTCGAAGGTCTGCGGTTCGGCCTGCTCGAGCCCTGGCGCCGTTTTCTCGAGGACCAGGGGTTTGCACTGACCGACTTCTTCCGCCCCTACGTTTTCATCAGCGGGCCCGGCTGCGCCGCCGAATACCACATGGACTTCTCACACGTGCTCGCCTGCCAGTACTTCGGCAGGAAGGATTTTTACTCGTTTGCCGACCCCGAGGCCTGGGCCGGCCCCCAGGTGCGTCGCGAGATGCTGCAGCACGGTCACAACGCCTACACCCAGCCGATCCCCGCCGACGCTGCAGAGGCGGAGGTGGTTTGCTGCCGGATGATGCCTGGCGACCGGCTCTGGAATGTCCTGCAGACGCCGCACTGGGTCCTGGCGGGCGACCAGATCTCGCTCAGCATCAACATCTCCCATCGCGGCGTTCGACACCGCGGCCGGCTATGCCCGCACGAGGCCGACCTGGAGCACTGGAAGCGGGAGCTCGCCAAAGAGGCAGAGGCGGAGTAGCGCGGTGGTACATTGAAACCATATTCATTTGCATATTTCGCCCCAGCTACCACCGCTCATGGAAAACACCGCCCACGCCGAGACCGACGTCAGCTTCGCGCCCAAGCGGAAATAACAGAATCCCGGCAGCTCAGAGACGGCGATCCGCTTCCCGCTGCCACACCTGAGTGCCGTTGCCATCCGCCTCTTCGCCATCCTCCGGCCGACCGGTTTTCTGCGTACGCGCTTGCCAGGGCAAAAGGCCCTGCGGAGTTTCCTTGGTCAAAACCCGACCCCTCCATGCCCACAGACACCGTCCAGATCCAGCCGCTGGCCCGGCCCCCAGACGCCGACGTCACCGTACCCGGCTCCAAAAGCTACACCAACCGGGCCTTGCTAGTCAGCGCCATGGCATCAGGCACGTCGCAACTGTCCGGCGCCCTGTTCAGCGACGACACGCGCTACATGTCGGAAACGCTGCGGCAGCTCGGCGCAGACGTCGTCGCCGACGAAGCGGCCGCCCGCTTCACCGTGACCGGCACCGGGGGCATTATCCCCGTTTCCGGCGCCGAGCTCTACGTCGGCAACTCGGGGACCACCTGCCGCTCCATCATCAGTTACGTGGCGCACGGCCGCGGCCGGTTCGTAATCGACGGAGATGCGCCGATGCGCCAGACGCGCCCGATCTCCGACCTGCTCGACGCCCTGACGCAACTGGGGGTGGACGCCCGCTCGCAGAACGACAACGGCTGCCTGCCGGTCGTGATCCAGGCCGATGGATTTGCCGGCGGCCGAACCCGGCTGGATGCCAGCAAGAGCAGCCAGTTCCTCACCGCTCTCATGCTGACCGGTCCCGGCACCGCTGCGGGCCTCGAAATCGAGATAACCGGCGACCTGAAGACCGGCTACATCGACATCACCATGGACGTGATGCGAGCCTTCAACGCCGAGGTCACGCACGACGACTACCGCTCCTTCGCCGTTCCCGGCGGACAACGCTACGCGGCCCGGAACTACGCCATCGAACCCGACGCCTCCAGCGCCTCCTACTTCTTCGCCGCGGCAGCGCTGAGCGGCGGCCGCATCCGCGTTGGGAACCTTGGCGTCGACTCGGTGCAGGCGGATCTTGGTTTCATCGAGGTGCTGGAGCAGATGGGATGTCACGTCACGCGCTCAGCGTCGAGCATCGAGGTGATTGGTCCGCGATCGCTGGCCGGTGTCGCCGTCGACATGCGTCCCATGTCCGACACCTTCCTCACCCTGGCCGCCATCGCCCCCTTTGCCGACGCGCCGGTAGCCATCCGCAACATCGAGCACACCCGTTGGCAGGAGACAGCCCGGATTCACGCCGCCGTTACTGAGCTGCGGCGTCTCGGCGTCCGCGTCGACGAACGGCAGGATGGACTTACCGTCTTTCCGTCGCCCGTGACGCCGGCCTCGGTACACACCTACGAGGACCACCGGGTAGCGATGGCCCTTGCCCTGATCGGGCTGCGAGCGCCCGGAGTCGAGATCCAGAATCCCGGCTGCGTCAGCAAGACTTTCCCCACTTACTTCTCCGTCCTGGATTCCATCCGCCGCTGACGCGGCAGGTTGAGCGGTTGCACCGGTTGTGCCCGCCGGTGCAACCGGCTTATCTTGCCGGCGTACCCTATGCCCCGGTGAGAATCCAGGGACAGAGCGGATAATCGACAACCGTCACCGCCCATCGCCTCAACGTGCGCTCCCGTCCTAATGCGCATGGACCCCGGCTCCGGGCTCTCGCCGCCTTAGTGGCTCGATATCCTTGGCGGTCGCAACAGCTGGGAGGAGATCCGAGAGGACACCGGCTTCGTGGCCCAGCCGTACGTCGATCTGCACCAGGGCATTGCGGCCGCCGGCTCGACGTCCACTACCGCCCCTGCAAAAAGCTAACCTATGACCTCGGGGGAGATGTGCAGTTCATCTACCAAACACCATAATGAGAAGGAGAAGCTCGACATGCGCCGACGGCAACCGACGATCGAGCACGAGTTCATGTCGAAGGCTCCTCGCCGACGCGACCAAGCTCATGGACAGCAAGACCACCAGCATCAGTCCCAAGCCTACGGGCAAGGCCCGGACCCTGCTCCAGATCGGACCGGCGGCTACAGTGCCGAATGCTCGACCGAGAAGATGACCAGCCAGGTGATGCAGGTGCGCCAAGGTCGCTACGAGGAGGCCAAGGGATGACGACCGAGAGAATCGAAACCGAGGTCGAACATGCGGTAGAGGCCCTGGCCGAGGACGGCTACACCGTCATCGAGGGCCTGCTGGACGACGCCGAGGTCGACGAACTCCGCGAGGTGTCGGAGCGATGGATAGAACGCCAGCGGCACGAGCGTTACGATCCGGGTGACGGCCCCACACACCCGGACGATGTTGCCATCGAGACCTACGTGCACAACATGTACGACACGGCACCCCAAGAGGAGCTGGAGCGGGTGCTGCGGCTGTTCCGCTACAACCGCGCCGCCAACCGCCACACCCCCTGGCCGGTACCGATCGAGCAGGTGCTCAAGAACTTCATCCCCCGACCCGAGATCGAGGGCCACGGCGGCACCGTCTACGTCGCCTCCACACCGCCGGTCGAACCTATTTTCGCCCGTCTGGTCGAGGATCCGACCCTGTTGCGCCTGGCCCGCAGCATGCTCGGCGACGACTGCGTGCTCGCCGACATGGGCCTCAACAGCATCGGCCCCGGCACCGACAACGGCAACTGGCATGTCGACGTGCCGCTGGGCCAGTTGCCGGAGCCGTTGCCCGACTTCCCGCTGACCGTACAGAACGTCTGGATGATCGACGACTTCACCGAGGCCAACGGCGCCACTCGCGTGGTTCCGCGAAGCCATCTTACCCGCAGGAAACCGGGTTGGAATAGTGGGGGCTTCGAGGAGGAGGAGATCGCCATCACCGGTCCCGCCGGCTCGATGGCGATCTGGCTGTCGAGTACCTGGCACAAGCCCGGCGCCAACGTCACCGACCGGGCCCGGCGGGCAGTGCTATGTTACTTCTCCCGTTCCTGGGTCAAGGGCTATTCCGATCTTCGTTCCCTGGTCACCGAGAAGCAGGCGGCCGCCATGTCGCCGACGCTGCGCTACCTGGTGGGATTCTCGGCCAATGCGCCCGTCCGCCGCGGGCCCGAGCCCGATTCGGAATAAGGTACCCCTACCTGCCAGCACGGCGCACCACCTTGGGGACAGTTATCCCAACGCGACCGACCCCACGGTCGCCACTGGCCCAGATGCCGGCGCGCACGGAGCAGCACCGATACCAATCTTTAACATGTCGGCCGCCTGCCTCGCCTGATTATTGATATATTGTCTCCGTTTCCCAACGGAGGCGCACAACATGAGGCTGCAGGAGACCGTTGCCGTCGTTACCGGCGGCATGGGCAGTGGCATCTGCGACTGCCTGACCCGCGAGGGCGCCGACATCTTCGTCACCGACTTGGACCTGGGCCGTGCGGGTGAGACGGTCGAGCGCATCGAACAGGCCAGCCGCCGGGGAATCGTCCACCAGGCCGACGTAACGAGCAAGGCCGACTGCCAGGCCATCGTCGACACGGCCCTGAGTGCCTTCGGGCACATCGATATCCTGGTCAATAAGGCCGGCCACTTCGGCGAGCGCCTGGGGCTGCCGTTGGGGCTGCCGTTAATGAACCAGACCGAGGCCCAGTGGGACGACAACTACGCGGTCAACGTGAAGGACCCATTCTTCCTCTGCAAGGCGATCGCCCCGCACATGATCGAGCGCCGCCGGCCGGCCGTTCTCAGCTGATGCCCCAATTCCACTCCCTGCGCGGCGCCGAGATGACGGTCGTCATCGGCGACAACTCGGCGCACGCCGGCCACAAGCCCGGATATTCCGGCATCTGGCACCTCTCTTCAGTGCATGATCCCTCTTCGTTCTTCATCCCCAACTTCGCCGGCATGAACTTCGAGTTCATCACCCCCATGGCTGCGGACGACCGCTACGAGCCCCGTCATTTTCCGACCCGGGTGGTTATCGACGAGCCGGGGACCCAGGTGACACTGCACCAGGATCCGACGCCCGTTCACAAGGTGGAGAGCTGGACCACCTTCCGGATCGGCGGCCCGGCACACCTGGACTGGACCTTCCGTTTTCGCCTGCACGAGCCCGCCGCCTTCCCCACGGGTGTGGCCGGCTTCTTCTTCGCCAGCTACGTGCACGAGCCGGAAAACAAGTCGATCTACCTGCTCAGCCGCACGGTCTACGAGTCGCTCATGTGGGTGCAGTTCTGTACCCTATTCCAGGGCCGCAACGCCGCCGTGGTGTGGGAAGAGGATGCCTACGACCTAACCTTCAGCGACAGCGAGCACGGACTCTACACCTCGCGGGCGCCGATCGACTACGCTGTGCCCCTCTTCCTCGGCAGGCGCGGCGACATGGCCTTCGCCGCCTTCTTCGAATCCCCTGCCGGCGTCGTCATCTCGCACGGGATGGGAGGCGGAGGGATCGTCAAGGACGGATCCGATCGCAATCCGGCCTGGGACTTCTTCCTCTACTCGAGGGACCCGGAGCAGACCGTCGAGGGCGCCTGGCGCGGGCGCCTCATCTACAAGCGGTTTGCCGGCCGGGAAGATGTGATCGACGAATACGCGACCTTCCAGGCCTCCCTCGGTCACGACTGGGAGCGACCGACCTTCGGCCCGTCGACCGCCAGGAGCTGACCATGTCGCTGGAGCTCTTTCCCGGGAAACACCTTTTCGTCGACGACCACTGCATCGAGGAGTTGCGCTACGCCCAACGCGTCCTCAACCAGCCGGTCAAGTACGAATCCAACCCGGTCCTCGCCGGCGAGCTCCCCTGGGAGAAGCGCACGGTCCACCTGAACTCTCTTCACTTCGATCGCGAGCGTCGTCGCTTCCGCGCCTGGTACGACGCCGCGGCGGTCAACGTCATCGGCACCCGCATCCTGGTGAAGGACAACCCGCCCACCGAGGTGCATGAATCCCACATCTGTTACGCCGAGTCGGACGACTGTATCAGCTGGGAGAGGCCGAACCTGGGGATCGCCGAGCAGGAACGTCACCCCGGAAACAACATCTGCATCCCCTCCATGCGTCCCCCCGGTCGCACCAGCCTGGCTCACCTGGCCGACGATCCATTCGAGACGGATCCGGCCAGACGTTACAAGCTCATCTATCTCGATCAGGCCGAGGAGGGTAAGGTCGGCGGCGGCCTGGCTCCTGACTCCAAGCTGCGGCTCCACGCCCACTCCGCCGACGGCATCCACTGGCAACACCTGCCGTGGCAGCGGGAACACCTCGCCCGCCTGTTCGGGGTCATCGCCTACCTCGACGAAACCCCGCCCGGACCGATCGACCCCGATGCTCGCTTCATCCTCTACGGCCAGCGGGGCTCGCGCTGGAAGACGCGGCAGATCGGCCGGCGTGACAGCAACGACTTCGTCAACTGGAGCGCCAATCGCCCCGTGCTGGAAAGCCGGCTGAGCGACCAGCCGGCCGGGCTCGAGTTCTACCGCATGGAAGGGTCAGTGGTAAATCGCACCTACGCCGGACTCCACCTGGGCATGCTTGGAGCCTACCACGCCGATCTCAGGCGCAAGTTTGACCCGGCCCGCAACGACGGGGTGACTGAGTGTCAATTGGCCTACAGCCGCGACACGGTGCGCTGGGAGCGGTGGACAAACCCTTTCCTCGAGCGCGGCGAGCCAGGCGCGTTCGACTACGGCGGTGTCTACTGCCACTTCCCTGCGATCACCGACGACAAGCTCTACTTCATGTACGGTGGCGAGAGCAACCGCCACGGCGTCAAAAGCACCGCGAGTGTGGGGCTGGCGACCATGCGGTTGGATGGCTTCGTCTCCGTCGAGACCGAGGGGTTCATGGAGGGGATCCTGGTAACCCGGCCGCACCTGTGGAGGGCCAGCGCCGTGCGGCTCAACCTCGACTCGATGCGCGGCAGCGTCAGGGTGCAACTGCAGAACGAGCAGGGGCAGGCGTTCGAGGGGTTCGGGACCTCCGACTGCGACCCGCTCTCGACCGACGCTCTCGACACGGCCGTCACCTGGGGACCCCGCGGCAGCGACGTCCGCGCCCTGGGCGGTCAGATGGTCGCGCTCAAGGTCACCATCGCCCCGGAGGACAAGCTGTTCTCCTACACCCTGGTGCCGGAGACCTGACCGGGGGGAAACGCGATGGCAGACAGCAACGCCGGCTCCCCACGACCCAAAGCACACTGAAACCGGAGATCCGGGCCCGGCTCTTCGGACTGCCGCAGGGTTACCATCCTGTGGATGCCTGCCGGCTCGCCAGCGACGACTTCCTGCCTGTGTTGATCATCGCCGCGGGGGAACTGCCGATCGTCGCGGAGGACCGTCTGGGCAGCTCAAGCTGCCCAGACACGGCGTCGCCAGCATTCTGCATCGAGCCCGTTTCATCGAGCTGAGCTGCGGCCGGATGGTCGCGATGTCGGGTGTCGCGACCATCCGGGGCCACCTATATTCAGGCACGCTACCGGCCGACCGGACGGGCCTGCCACTATATCCCGCCGCGGGCGACCCCACAACTGGAGGCAATGATGAAAACTGTTCGCGCGCTCTTCCTACCCGCACTGCTCCTGTCCATCTACGGCTGCGGCGACCCGTACGAGGACGGCAAAAAGGCACTGGGCGAAGAGCGGTGGGCTGACGCCGTCGAGCTGTTCCGGCAGGTGCCCAACCTGGACAAGCGGAAGGATGACGCCAAGATCAAGGCAGCTACGGCCCACTTCGAGCTGGGCAAGATCGCCTTCGACAAGGAACAGTGGCAAGGGGTCCACGACCATCTCCGGGCCATCCCGCGCGCGCACGACAAGTTCCAGGAAGGCCGCGACATGCTCGATTTCGCCTACTTCCATCTCGGCAGGAAGTCGAGCGAGGCCCAGGACTGGCTCAAAGCCATCGAGCAGCTGGGCATGGTGCGCGAGGGCAATCCCCATCGCGAGGAAGCCCGATCCCTGTACGAGGTAGCCGTGGAGAAGAACCGCGCCCAACGGGACGCCGAGAAGGAAGGGCAGTAAGTATGCTCTGCGACACGATGGGCAACGCGCCGCCAGCAGGCGCGGTCGTGCTGTTCGACGGCAACCTGGACGGCTGGACCAACAAAGAGGGCAGCGCCGCCGAATGGAAGGTATCAGACGGCGCCGTGGAGGTGGTTCCGAGCACCGGCGACATCGCCACGGTGGCGACCTTCGAGGACCACTATCTACACCTGGAGTTCCGCCTGTCCGACATGCCCGAGGCCACCGGCCAGCACAAATCTAACAGCGGCGTCTTTCTGCAGGGGCGCTACGAGATCCAGGTCCTGGACAGCTCCGGCTGGGAGCGGCCGGGTCTGGGAGACTGCGGCGCCGTCTACGATCAGTCGGCGCCGCTGACCAACGCCTGC
The DNA here is from genome assembly GCA_964456165.1 of uncultured Gemmatimonadaceae bacterium. Classification (GTDB taxonomy): domain Bacteria; phylum Latescibacterota; class UBA2968; order UBA8231; family UBA8231; genus CAYWBJ01. The sequence goes on from CAYWBJ010000207.1 coordinate 33,984, forward strand.
CGCCCGGCGCTGGAGTGGCAGACCTACGACGCCATCTTTCGCGCACCGCGCTGCGAAGGCAAGGTGGTGAAGGAGAATGCCCGGCTGACCTTGTTCTTCAACGGCGTCCTCGTCCACAACAACGTCGAGATTCCGCACGTGACCGGAGCGCCGACGGATACCAACGTGCAACTGCCCGGGTGCCTGCGGCTCCAGGCCCACTCGAACGTGGTCTGGTACCGCAACATCTGGGCGCTGCCGCTGCTGGCCGCCGGCTCCTCCACCTACGGCCCGGCGTAGGAGAGACGACATGAGCAGACCAATGCAGCTGAGCACGCAGCAGCTCTCCCACTTCAACACCTTCGGCTTCCTGATCTTTCGCCAGCTCCTCACCCCTGCGGAGGTGGAAACCTACCGCCGCGAGTTCGATCTGGGCCTCGACTCCTGGATAGAGGGGCGGGTCCACGACGGCGGGTCGCGCACCTTCGCCGCGCTGATGAACGAGACCACGCCCTTCATCGCCAGCCTTGGCCGCGATGCCCGGTTCGCGTCCGTCGCGGCCCAGTTGCTGAGCCGGGAGGTCATCTGTATCGCCGTCGACGGCAACTACCAGGTCGGCGATACCGGATGGCACCCGGATACCGGCTCGCTCGATTACCTCGGCGTCAAGTTCTGCATCTACCCGGATCCCCTGACTGCGGCCTCGGGCGCGCTGCGGGTCATCCCAGGGTCGCACCTGGACCCCTTCCACAGCGCCATCACCAACGAGGCGGCCGAATACGGCATCACCCCCGAGGGCTACCCGGCTTTCGCCTTCGAATCCAACCCAGGTGACGTGCTGGTCTTCAACGTCGGAGTCTGGCACGCCGCCTTCGGCGGCGACAACAAGCGGCGGCAGGGGGTGGTGGTCTACTACGAGGACCCGCAGACCGAAGCGGCCACACACTCGGTGAATAAAGCCATGGCGGGCAATCACCAGCTGTTCTCCAGCCTGGGTCGGGAACTCTATAGCGACTACTGGCGGAACCTCGACGACCCGCAGCACAAGCACTGGATTGCGCGACTGGCCGAGTTGGACTGCCTCGACACTCCGGTGGCGAACTGATTCTCCCGTGCCGTCGCTGAACACCGATCCAGCGCGCTTCAACACACTCGGCTACTGCCTATTCCGCAACATGCTGGCGGCCGAGGAGGTGGCGGAGACCAGGCGCATGCTGTCCGCAGCCCTGGTGCAGCGACTGCCGCAGCCCTACGAAGCGCTGAAGCCTCATGAAGCCCTGATCGACCGACCCGAGTACGTCGGCGAACCCCACGCCCGCGACGGGCACTGGCTCGACCTGTGCTGCCACCCTTGCCTGCTCGACGCGGTCGAGTCGATTCTCGGGCCCAACCTCATCCTGGTCTACTCCAGCTTGTTCATCAAGCTGCCGGACAGCCCGGTGGAGGTCTGCTGGCACCAGGACAACCCGTACTGGCCGAGTGTGCACGGCACCGACGTGATCACCATGTGGCTGGCGATCGACGACGCCGACGCCGGCAACTGTGCGATGAAGGTAATTCCTGGATCCCATCGTGGGCACCGGGAGATGGACACGATCCCGGCCGGTGACAACCAGATGTTGAACGCCAAGGTGGCGGTACCGGCCCGCGCAGAAGCCAAGGCGGTGACGCTCGCCATGCCGGCCGGCAGCCTGTCGATCCACGACTCCTACATCGTGCACGGCAGCAACGCCAACCCCAGCGGCCGCCGCCGCGCCGGCTATACCATCCGTTACTGCAGCACCGACACCGCCTGGGTCGACACCGGGGCCCATCCCATCCCGGTCTACCTGGTGCGCGGCAAGGAGGGCCGGCACAACAGGGGTTACGTCGACAGGCGTCCCTGAGCCCTGGGCCGACCTGCTCGCTCTCCGGTTCAGATGAGGCTCAGCACCGCGCCCCTGATCTCCGATTCCCCGTCGCCGAAGTCGCTGTGATACAGGCAGAAGTAACGCCCTCCGCCCAGGGCGACGACATCCGGATAGCCGCAAGCGCTGCCCCATCCCTCGTACGGACCGGTCGATCTGTAGAGGTGCCCCCCGTAACGCCAGCAGCCGTCACCCCCCGACGCCAGATGAAAGGCGATGCCCGGGCTTTCCACGTCCATGTCGCGATAGAAGCAGGCCAGCCCGTCGGGCAGCTGTACGAGCCGCGGGCAGTGGCCGCTGAAACCGGTCGGCTCCGGCTCCGACCAGGAGCGCCCGCCGTCGGCCGAGTACGACTGCATCGAAGCGAAAGGCGGCGTATCGGTGCGCATGACCGCCAGCAGGCGACCGTCGTCCAGGCGCAATAGGTCCGGCTCCCGGAAATCCAGCCCGCGCCGCGCCCCGATGAGGATGCAGTCGTTCCAGCTCCGTCCCTGGTCCTTGGACACCGCAATGCCCGCAACTACGGAGCCATCGGCCCGTTCACGGCCGTGGAACCCCATCAGCAGCTGCCCCTCAGCCGAGCGCTCACCAGCCCCGCGCCCGTACGGCTCCGATTCCAGGGGAAACACCTCGATCGCCCCATCGTCCCGTTCCCAGGTGCGCCCGCCATCGTCCGAGCGCAAAGGAATCGTCTCGAAATCGCCGGCTTCCCAACGCGCCCGCCCGGCCAGCAGCAGCAGGCCGCCGTCGTCGAACTGGACGAGGCGCTGGGCGCCGAACCAGTCCCAGCCCGGCTCGGCCACGACTGGCTGCGGCGTCTCCCAGTGCATCCCGCCGTCCTCCGACCAGGTGCACACTACCGCGCCGTGGGGCCGACCGAACATGTCCCAGCCGACGCGGTAGGCGGCAAGCAGCCGACCGTCCGGCAAACGCTGCAGCCCGGCCCGGGAGCGATGGCGCCGAGCACTGTCGCCACGCCGAGCGCCAGCGCTGGCCACCACGACCTCCTCGGTCAGCTCGAGGTCTGGCCCGGCCACAGTCTCAGGGCTCCAGCAGCCCCAGCCTCCCGACCAGAGACCGCATCTCGCTCTGCATCCAGCCGGGGGTATCCACATAGGGCGGGCGCACAACAGGCGAATCGAACAGGCCACGCCAGTGCAGCACGAGCTTGCAGACCGAGAAGGCGTACGGATCCGGCGTGGAAAAGGCGATCAGCGGCAGCATCTGCTCGTAGAACAGAGAACCGGCTTCATCCCACCTGCCCTCCAGGGCCAGGCGGTGCAGCGCCACTTCCCGCTCCGGCATGACCGAGGCGCTGCCGGCGACGACGCCGTCGGCGCCGGACTGGTAGGCCAGCAGCGAGAAGGTGTCCCAGCCGCAGCTGAAGGGGACCAGCGAGGTGGCTTTCTTAAGGTATTCGAAGCCGTATACGTTGCCACTGACCTTCACGCCGACGATGCGCTCGCACTCTTCTACCAGCGGCAGCACATGCTCGTCCAAGTCGAGATCACCCTCGTTCGACTGGTCGTAGATCATCACCGGCAGGCGGTCGGCAACCCTCAGGTAGAAGTCGCGCACCTCGGTCCGGCTCTTCTTCTTCACCATCGCGAAGTCAACCCCCCGCTCGACTCCCACTGCAGCAGCGGCGAGCGCATCCTCTTCTTCCACGCTGATTATGCCCATGCCGACGGGAGCCCGGCCCGCCACGCGCGCCTGCACGATCTCCAGCACCTCCCCCATCTCGGCCAGCGCCAGCCCCTCGAACTCACCGGCCTTCCCGCAGGCGACGAGGTTGTCGACGCCGGCCTCGAGCACAGCGTCGATCTGCCGCAGCATCCCGTCGGGATCGACAGAGCTCCGGTCGGGGGAAAAAGGCGTGAACAGCAGGGCGGTCACGCCTTTCAGCGCCGCCCCATTCGCTACGGTCCTCATTCGATTCAGTCTCCGGTCTCTGGCGGATAGCGGTCGAGCCTCGCGCCGTCAACCTTGGTGACAATGCGTCTTGGCGGCAGTGGGATCTCGCCCCCCAGTCAGTCGTCCATCAGCATCTTAAACTGTTGGAACGCCATCGCCTCCAGGTCCTGGCCATCCCGGGGCTTGCCCAGGTGCTCCAGATTAACGAAGCCGTCATAGCCGACCTCGCGCAGGGTCCGAACGATCGTCCCCAGGTCGACTCGGCCCTCCCCCATCGGCACCTCGCGTCCCGATGGCCAGCCATCGGTATGGTCGCGCAACTGGCAGAAATAGATCTTCCTGGCAAACTCCCGCGTCAGCGCCGGCATGTCGCCGCCGACAATGTCCATGCCGGTACAGAGGGTGACGCCGTTGCTGGGGCTAGGTGCGGCGGCGAGCAGGCGGCGCAGCTCCCGCCAGGTGCCCACCAAGAAGGGACCGCCCCAGCCATCGATCTGGAAGCGATCGTAGTCTGCCAGCCGCGCCCCGGCTGCCACCGCCCGCTCGCGCACACCGTCGTAGAGCAGGCGGTGCAGCGGATGATTCGCCACCCTCATGCCGCAGGACTCGGCGACGGGGATCATCTCCCGGTAGAGGGCGATCAGTCCGTCCCAGCAGGCCGCCAGGTCCTCGTCCCGCTCGGGCCGTCCGAAGTCGACATAGTGCAGCATGGTATGGATGTCGGCTGCCGCCAGCACCTCGATCGTGCGCAGTCCCGCTTCGATGGTCCGCCGATCGCCGCTTAGCAGCACATCCGGGTTGGTCGAGCCCTGCCGCCATGGCCGGAACGGCCACTTGCAGAGCCACTGACAGGCCACCGGCACGGCGATGCCCTGCTCTTCCAGCCTGCCCTTGTAGCACTTCAGCGCCTCGAGCTCGGGAATCCCGGTCTCCTCCACGCCCGCCAGCGCTGCCACGGTGACGAAAACGCGGTCGACGCCCAGCTGCCGACAACGCTCGACGGTCCACTCGACGTCAACCCCGGCGCCGATGCCGACTCTCATTCCGAACCTCAGCCGCCGGTTGCAAACAGGGCGAAGTCGTAGGCGGCGCGGGCGCACTGGGCGATAACCCGATCCGCCGCCTCGTAGCCGATGAAATGCCGTGCTGCCGTCGCCATTACGAAGACCGCGATGATGGCCCCGCCCCCATCCGGCAGGCGGATGATGCCGACGTCGTTGATACAGACCGTGGGGATGGTCCCGGTCTTGTGCAGAACCGGAACTCCGGGGGGCAGCATACCCTTGAGCCGGGCCTGGCCCGAATCGCAGCGCTCCATGATGTCCAGCAGGACACGGGTGCTCTCGGGAGCCAGTAGCTCCCCGTCGGACAGCTTGCGGAGCAGGCACACCATCGCTTCCGGCGTGCTCGTATCCCGCTCGTCGGCCAGAAAAGCCTCGGCTGCCGCCTCCGGAGGGTCCACCTTGAATACCGGCTCTTCGTTTTCCAGGAGGAAGCGATAGGACCACCTGCCGTCGGGAACCTTGTCCGTGACGCCGAAGGCGTCGGTGATGAGAGTCTTGGTGGAGCGGTCGATGCGCATGCCGTCGATGCCCGCTGCTCGCAGGTTGGCGGTCACCGCGTCAGGTCCGCCGGCCAGCTCGAGCATCTTGTCGGTAGAGGTGTTGTCACTCACCGTCATGGCCAGGCCAATCACGTTGTGCACCGACAAGGCGAGGCCAGGATGGTAGATGTGTGCCTTGACCAGGCCGCCGCCCGGGCTGAGCTCGTCCCGGTCGATGGGGATCATGTCGGAGAGCGCGATCTCCCCCGCATCGACCTGCTGCAGCAACTTCACGGCCATAGCAATCTTGTAGGTGCTGGCCATGGGAAACGGCTGCCCCTCTCCGAGGATCAGCCGCTCCTCCGTGCCGAGGCGCTGGAAGCCGAAGCCGACGATCGCTCCCGAAGCAGCAGCGATGCCCTCGATCTGCTGGCCCAGTCTCTCCAGCATCGCTCAGACGCTATTGAGGAATTCGGCTTCCGCCACGAGGACCTCTTCGGCCGTGAGTGCCGCGGCGCTGTTGGTGCTGCCCTTCATGCCGATGAAGGATGCGTCGGCGCCCGCACCCACGGTCTCGGCGCAGCGCCGGGCGTCGTCCAGGGTGAAGCCGCTGTCCGGGTCCAGGTGGGTGTTGTGCGAGTCGGCGAAGCCATCGGGCGTGTTGCCGGCACCCGAAAGGATCACGCCTCCCAGAGGCACGGGTGAATCCAGGACCTCGCCGAGCACCGCATGGGGCTCGTCGCCGTTGACCAGCAGCCGGCCCCAGTTGAGAACGACGGACACCGGCTGTCCCCCCACCTCCACGTTGTTGACCATCTCGACCGTCTCCATCACCTGCGTCCTAGTAAGGCAGGCCTTTTTGGCGCCGGGAAAGGTGATCGCGTAGTCGGGCTCCCGATTGTCGGCGATCTCCACGGTGAGCTCGGCGTCGGGCAGTGCCACGCTCAGGACTTCGCTGACCTCGCAGAGGCTGCTGAAGAAGGAGATGGCGTGGGGGATCGCCTTGCCGCTGCCCTGGCCGGTGTGCACCTCGAGTGCGCGAATGCCGATCCCGCGTCGGGAAAGCGTCTGACACTGCTGGATCACCGACTGGACGTCGAGCAGGGCCTCTTGGCGGGCCTCCTCGTCCAGGGACGCCAGACCGTAGGCCGGATTCTCCTGCCCCTTGGTCGCCCACTGTGCGACGAGCGTCACGACCAGCGACGACGAGTTGGCCGCGAAGGTGTCGGCCAGTTCGGGAGCCAGCGGCACCCCGGCGAACAGCGGAATCTCGAATGTGTTCAGTCCCCAATCTGCCGTGGCCCTCGAATACCAGCTGGCCTGCTCGTCGAGGTCCAGCTTGCCCACCGCGGCGTAAGCGCCCAGAACCTTGTCCGTGATCATAATCCGGCTCCTCCTTGTCTTCTCCTGGCTAGGTCGGGTATAGAAACGCCCTCGGCGCGGGGGCGGTCAAGCCACGGTCGCGGTCAAGCGCGAAATGCACTTGTTATTCCCGCGCCAATCTGTACCCTTGGGGACGGCCCTTCCGAACGCACGAGGAACAAACTATGAAGCCAGCACGACGCATCCTGGACAAGGTGGCCAACGGCGACCTTACGACCGGGATACTGCTGACCGACCAGTGTTACCCCGAGATGGTCGAATACTGTGCCCTTGCCGGCATGGACTACCTGATCGTCGACCGCGAGCACGGCCCCTTCGACGACCAGCTCACCGCCCGGGTCTGCTCACTGGGCCGCATGACTGATTTCGCCGTCATGCTGCGGCCGATCGACTCCACCTACCCCACCATCCGCCGCAGCATCGACCTGGGCCCCTGCGGCTTTCTTCTGCCTACGGTCCAATCGGCCGAGGAACTGGACGTCGTGCGCGACGCCATCTACATGCCGCCGCGGGGCAGCCGGCGGCCCGGCGGGCACGGCAATTACTGGGTGCCCGACTTCTACGCCGAGACCTGGAAGGCCAAGGTCGAGGACGACTTCATCGTCGTGCCGCAGATTGAGACCGAGAAGGGCCTGGAGAACGCCGACGAGATCGCCGCCCACGAGATCGTCACCGCCATCGGCATCGGACCGTACGATCTATCCCACTCTATCGGCGTCAACTTCCAGCCCGAGCACCCGCGGTTCATCGAGGCGGTCGCACGAATCCGCGATGCCGGCAGGCGAGCCGGCAAGACCATGTGGCGCATCGGCCACGGACCGACGATGGCCTCCGAGGGCTACCACTTCCTCTGCATCGGCGAGGCGACCGGCATGCTCAAGGAAGCATTGAGCCAGGCCCGCGTGGATACTGCGACGGCAGCCGGAGCCGACTCATGAGCTACCTGGCCGCGCACGACCACGAGTTCTTCGCCCGCGAGCTGGCCTCCTTCCTGCCGGACCGCATCTTCGACGCTCACACCCACGTCTGGTGCCGCGACGTCTGCGCATGGGGGCACCCCGGCGGCCCGGTTGATATGGACTACGCCGGCTACCGCGGAGTCATGGATCAGCTGCACCCGGGCCGGCATGGCGCCGCCCTGTTCCTGCCCTCGTTCGACCAGGACAGTCGGCCACCGTTCACCGTTGCCAATCAGTGGGTGGCCGACTGCGTCGCGGCAGCCGACGACTGCCGCGGCATGTTCTTCGTCTCACCTGGGGACGATCCGGAGTGGGTGCGCCAGGAAGTGAAACGGCTGGGGCTGCACGGCCTCAAGTGTTACCACAACCAGGCCGGAACCTGGCCCACCTGGGAGGCGGAGATCCCCGACTACCTGCCCGAGCAGCTGGTACGCGTAGCGCATGAGGAGCAGTGGGCGATCACCCTGCACATGGTCCGCGCCCGCGCCGCGGCCGACCCGAGCAACATCCACTGGATCCGCCACTACTGCCAGACCTACCCGGACATGCGTTTAATCCTCGCCCATTCGGCCCGCGGCTTCCAACCAGGCCACAACATGGAGGGTCTGCCGCAGCTTACCGGCTTCGACAACCTCTACTTCGACACCAGCGCCAACTGCGAGCCGATCGCCCACCAGGCCATCATCCGCTTCATGGGACACGACAAGCTGATGTACGGCACCGACATGCCGGTCAGCAGCAGCCGCGGCAAGTCGATGGGCGTGGCCGACTCGTTCCTCTGGCTGAACGAGGAATCGCCAGTGTGGGGGGAGAAGCACCAGACCATCGAACCGCTCGTCGTGGGTCTGGAACACTTGCGCTCGGTGAAGTGGGCCTGCTGGTCCGAGCGACTCACCGACGGTCAGGTAGAGGATATCTTCTGGAACAACGCCGCCCGACTCTTCGGCGCGAGTTAGCCGATCAACCGGCCAGTCCGGGCATGTCGAAGCCGGCCTCGAGCAGGGCCTGCACCAGGGCAGTGCGCTCCCCCTCGTTCAATTCCACCAGAGGCGGTCGCAACCGGTTCCACGCCTCGGACGCCCCACTGAAATAGCCGATGGCTGCCTTGAGCGCCGGGATCATCACGTAACTGGAGAAAATGGCCCGCACGGCGTCGAGCTCGGCCTGACGGTCGTCGGCGCCCCCATCCTGCCAGCTGCGGGCAAGGGCCGCGATCGGACCCGGGTTGACATTGGCGGTGGCGCTGATACAGCCCGCCCCACCTCCTCTAAGCGTGGCCAGCAGGAAGGTCTCGCTACCGGCAAACACGTCGAACCCCCGTGGTTGAAAGCGCTCGAGCATGGCGCTGGTGTTCTCCCAATTTCCCGAGCTGTCCTTGACCCCCGCGACGGCCTGCGGGTAGGTGTCGAGCAGCCGTTCGATCAGGTCCAGGCTGATCGGCACCTGGGCTACCGGCGGAATATGGTAGAGGTAGGCTTGCAGGCGGCCGTCGCCGACCCGCTCGATCACCTCGGCGAAGTTGCGGAACAAGCCCTCGTCCGAAACCCCCTTGTAGTAGAACGGGGGGAGCATAAGCACCCCCCCACACCCCAGCGCGACAGCGTGGCGCGTCAGCTCGACCGAGTCCGCCAGCGCGCAGCAACCGGTACCAGGCATCATCCGCCCCGGAGGAATCCCGGCTGCCACCAAGCTGTCGAGTAAGCCCCGTTTCTCCGCCACCGACAGCGAGTTGGCCTCGGAATTGGTCCCGAAGACAGCCAACCCTACCTCGTTGTCGAGGAGCCAGCGGCAGTGCGCAGCCAAGCGGTCAGCATCCGGCTGCAGATCGGCGTCGAAGGGAGTCACCACTGGCGACAGGACGCCGCGGAAACCAGCTCCGTCTCCCATTTATCTCTCTCCGCTTCTGCCGACGACATCGCGTCGGCGCAACAGGCTCTTGATCGCTCCCCAAGTCCGGTGCTCGACGACGGCCGCCCTCTCGAGCGCGTCGTAGGCCTGGTAGTCGGTGATGTCGGCGGTTAGCAACGGCACGTGGTCGGACATGAGCCCCGCGTCGAACCAGTGATCGGGCTGGTTCCCGCCCTGGGCCCAGATCGACCGTCGCGTGATGTTGTTGCCGTCCGTGTCCCAGAAGGTCAGCGCCAGATGCAGTGCGCGTTCCGGCTCGAAGACGTGCGGCCTGCTGTTGAGCGCTCCAGCCGGGTCGTAGTTGTCCCAGAGATCCAGCCGCATCTCGAAGGAG
>CAYWBJ010000208.1:0-1620 GCA_964456165.1 uncultured Gemmatimonadaceae bacterium
GCACGGTATTCGTTGAGATCGCGGCGGATCTGCTCGCGCAGTTGGGGGGTCATCTTCTCTGGGTAGTGATCCCGCTGGTGGTGGTAGTGATGATGTATTTCGGCCTGACTGAAACCCATGCCCTCGAGGGCCCACATGGCATCGGTCGCTCTGATCGGTGTGAGCGGTCCGTGCTGTTCCTCACTCAGTTGAACCAGATCGCCAACTTCGCGGAACTCTCTATCTTCACCCGCCACGAGGATGCGGATCGTCAGCGGCCATCGCACACTCGCAAACCCTCCGGCGCTGTGGTAGGATACCCCCCGTATCGGCTTCACCTCGCCTAAGTCAATCGTCACCATGGAGGGCGTCTTTTCCGCATAACCCACCGTCGACTTCTGTGCCCAGAAATAACCCTTGGTGTAGAGGCCATCCGTAAGTTGCTGGTCGTCACCCGGGTCGCTGCACAGGCCGTAATTCGGCCGCGGCTCCATCGTGTAGCTCGCCCCGAAGGCGATATTTTCGCTCGGACGCTCTGTCGGAACCGTTCGGTGTGCCGTTGGTGAAAGGGGCGTTGCCTGGGCGAAAGCCAGTTGTGCGGTCAATAACACGACCCCTGTCCATGTCCATTTCATGTCCGTTGCCTCCTGAAATCTGTCTGTTCAAGCAGCTCGATAGAGCACTTCCGACAGGCCTTAAGCGTCTACCCCGCATGCGGGCCCCGCAGTCAGGGCAGATACTTCCGGTCGGCCAGATCGCCCGCCATAAACAGCGCCGCGCGATCGTTGTCGTTGTACTTAGGCACGCCCGCCATCGATCAAGACCGCTCACGATTCTTGGAACTGCGCTCCTTCGGCCCGGTAATATGTGCGACCGCGTAAATTATTCGACTGAGCAGACTTTCGGCGGGGGTGATACTGCTACTCTCAGGCATAATGTTACTCTCTTAAGTATAATTTCGTGACTATGCTGCGGCCCTACAAGCTCAAGTGGATGGAAGAGGTGCTGCGCTCCGAGGAGCTCGACGCCCACGCGCAGCTGCGGCAACGGCTGCCCGGGCAGACGCTGGCCACCGGTGAGCACTGGTACACCACGACGCCCTTCCAGCATGCCGCCAGCCGCTTTTTGGTGGACATCCTGCAGCCGGATATCAACTGGGTCGGCGGGATGACGGCGATCATCAAGATCTGCGCCATCGCCGAGGTGGCCGGGATTTCGGTGATTCCCCACGGTGGGGGGAACACGGCCTACGGCCAGCACGCCTGTCTCGCGCTGCCGGCGATTCCTTGGACCGAGTGTTTCGTGGCCACGCCACCCCGGGGGTGGCGGCGCCCAAAGATGGCCGGATGGTGCCCTCCGACGCCCCCGGCTTCGGGGTCGAAGTCCTGCGGGAGCAGCTCAAGCCCTTCGACTACGGGCGCTGACAACAATGGCGACGCGATTCGAAGCGGCTGTCGCGGCGCCGATGCGGAGAGAGGCGAAGATGTCCATTTCACCCAAGCTGATCGTTTCCGGCAGCACGGCGAGCAGGCAAAGGATCAGGTGTGGGGCGGCGGCGAGTTCTACGTGCGCCTCTGGGAGGAGAGTGCCGGGGGTAGCAGGGAGGAAGTCCTGCAGCTGGCCGGCCGCTTCGGTCCGGTG
>CAYWBJ010000209.1:0-34314 GCA_964456165.1 uncultured Gemmatimonadaceae bacterium
GCGCGGGCGCAGGCCAGCACCTCGGGCACGAAGATGAAGTTCTCGCGGAACTTGATACCGACGATGCCCATGCCCGAAATCAGTCCGAAGTCCATCACCTCCAGTGCGTCGATGCCGTCGTCCAGGGCGGCCCGCGTCAGCTCGTCGACCGTGTCGTTGTCGCCGTCGATGAGGGCTGCGGCGATGTCCTGCATGGCCGGTCTGGCTTGGGCGAATAGATTGACCAGGCGCTCGATTTCCTCCGGCCGCTCCAGGAACTCTTCGATCTCCTCGCGGATCAATTCGTTGGCGATATCGCCCAACTCGGCCATGGTGTCTCGTCTCCGTCGCTAGTTCTGGTTGACCCGGTTGCGGTGCCACTCCATCACCGAACGCGGGATTTCCTTCAGGTTCTCGATCGCCGTCTGCAGCGGAATGGCGCATTCGGGACCAATCATGTGGACCCCGGACTCGAGATTGCGGACCACCTCGTCATGCACCTCTTCAGGGCCCTTGGAGAACAGCGTCTCCGGGTTGTTGATGTTCCCGATCAGCGAGATCCGGTTCTGCACCACGTCCATGGATTCCGCCGGCGTGTTCTTGGAGTCGTAGTGGAAGGCGGCCATCCCGGTCTGGGCGATGTAGTCCATGCGATCCACCGTGCGCCCGCAGATGTGCAGGATGAGGGGAATGGGAATCTGGTCGACGAACTCGGTGTGCATCTCCTGCAGGTAGCGCTGGTAGTACTCGCCGCTGACCAGATCGCCGGTGGCGTGGTCCGGCAGGGTCAGTGCGTCGGCGCCGGCCTCGAGTTGGGCAACGCCGAACTGGATCGTCGCCTCCTTCATCTTGTCCAGGCAGAGCTTGGTCTTGTCTGGATCGTCTAGAGACATCAGGAGGAAAGGCTCGACGCCGAAACAGTGGTAGCCCAGCGACCATGGTCCCATAGTCTTGCCGACGATCGCCACCTCGTCGCCGAATTCCCTGCGCAGGATCCGAATGCAGTCGAGGACGCACTTGGTGTCCTGGTGCGTCAGGAAGTCTGACGGAATCGAGATGTCTTCGGGCTCGGTCCAGATCGGCTCCCGCATTCGCACAGTGGGCCAGTTGTCCTTCTGCTCCCACTGGATCTTGCACCCCAGGGCGGAAGATTCCTGGATAATGGTGAACACCGGCATGATGGTGTCGAAACCCAGTTCGGTGTACCCGGTGGCGGCCAGCCGCGCCATGAGCTCTGGGTCGCGATTGGCCTGAGGGAAGGAGGCGTTCACCAGGTCCATCAGCTCAACGGTGGCGACTGAGGTGGGATTGCAGATGGGCGTGCGGTCGACCGGTTCGCGCTTGAGCGCGGCCAGCACCCGCTCGCGGCTCGACATGGAGGTTGTCATCTCGTCTACTCCTGTTGGCTGGGGGCGGTCAACTGACCCCTGGATGCTGTCTGTTCCTCTTCGCGAAGTACGGCGCGCACGTTGGGTGCGCGTACGAGAAGCAGTCCGACCAGGGCGTCGTGATCCTGGCCGCAGGGGAACTGTACCTGATCCTTGGCCATGTCCTCCATCTGCCCCAGCTTGATCAGCCCCCCGGCTACGGCGGAGATGCGGCGGGCGACATCATCCTTTTCCGCACTTACCCGGTAGCTGCCGCTGCCTATTGCGGTCACCTCGATGTCGCAGCCCGCCTTCTTGTCGAAGACCTGCAGTGGTCTCGGTGCGAGCTGGGTCTTCGGGTCGAGCTTGCAGGCTTCGAGGAACAACCGCCTGCAGGCGAGGCGATGATCGCCTCCGCAGGGGAAAGAGAGACGGCCCTCATCGCCGCGCACCATGCCACCGAGGCCAACCATGGCGTCGGTGACGAAGTCCAGACGCTCGTCCACGCCCGGCAGGCTGCTGTACGAGTGAACTTGGTACTCGGCTTTGCCTCCCTGATCCTGCAGGTAGAGGCCGATGGTTATGTCGTGAAAATGGGGATCCATGGGCACCAGTTCGATCCGGGTGCCGATATCGCGGGTGTGAGTCATGCTGTGTCCTTCGCTTGACAGCTTTCCAGCAGTCGGGCTATCTTTCGGGCGAATTGGTCAGACCATTGGCATATAGAATATGTTAATGCCGGTCCCCGCGAATGTAAAGGGTTTTTGTCAGGCGAGATGAGCGAGTCTGTTACACTGGACGGGGTTCCAGAATCTGGCGACCTGATTCAGAGGATGCAGCCGGTTTCCAGGACCTCCCTGAGCGACATGATTGGCGAGCAGATCATCGACCTCATCTCGCGGGGTATACTCAAGCCTGGGGATCGCCTTCCGTCCGAGCGCGACCTCTGCAAGCGTTTCGGCGTTGGGAGGACGTCGTTGCGCGAGGCGCTCCGGTCGCTGACGGTGATGGGCATACTCGAGAGCAGGGTCGGGGAGGGGACCTTCGTGAGTCGAAGCAACAGTCGGCATCTCGAGAGGACCCTGCAATGGGGGTTCTTGCTGGATGAGAAGAAGGTTCAGGATCTGATCGAGACGCGCTTGATGCTGGAGTTGGAGACCGCCCGCCTGGCTGCCCAGCGGGCGACGCCCCAGGACGTTGCGGAGATGGGCGCGACGGTTGAGGGAATGGCGGTTACACTAGCTGAACCGGAGGCCTTTCTGGCCCACGACCTGGAGTTCCATCTGCTAGTGGCGACGGCGTCTAAGAACTCGATCCTCAGTAGTCTGCTGGGGACCACGCGGGGCTATCTGCAGGAATGGATCGTGCGAACCCTGGGGAGCCGCGACGAAGGCGCCGTGGAGGAACGGGCCGGCCTTTCAGTTCGCCAGCACGAGCTGATAATCGCGGAGATCTCGGCCGGGCGGCCGAAAGCGGCCAGCCGCAGGATGTCGGAGCACATCCTCTCGAGCAGCGCCGACCTGCGATCCGCCCTGTAAGCGCGGTAGCTCCCGAACCGGGCCCTACCCGTCAATCAGGGTCCGGTTGATGAACTCTGTGATGTCCTCGATCTTTTCTAGTTCCGTAAAAATCAGGCTCTGAGCGATTCGGCGGGAAAGTGATTCCATCGGCTCGGAGAAGTAGTCCACCGGCTCCCGGCCATCGGTGGCGCTCAGGAGCAGGCAGCCGAGATCCCGCACCGCTGCTCGTTCGATTTCCTCGACCTTGGGATATTCGGAGATGCGGAAATAGGCGTTCCAGTAGACGTTGATTGCCTCTAGATAGGCTGCTTTCTGCATGCTGTGGCGCATTGCCCGGAGACAGAGATCGGCCGAGTAGAACGCCAAGTCGAAGGATGGGTTGCCGAAGTGGGCGGCGGCGAAGTCGACCAGGTAGACCTGACCCGTATCGATCCAGACGTTGCGGGGGCGCACGTCTCCGAGCACCAGGGTCCGACGGTCTTTCAGTAGGTGCCTGGACTGCGCATCGATGATCTTCTTTAGCTCCGGAAACGTCTGTACCACGCGGGCATAGAGCGGCTCGATGCGAAGCTGCTCGAAGGGCTTGGTATCTTTGAACACCGACTTAAGATCGCGATTGTCGATGGTCTCGTTGTGAACCGTGGCCAGTAGCTCGCCGCACTGAGCGGCTATCTGCAGGTCGATGCGGCCCCGCTCGAGCTGCAGGTTCCAGTGCTCCGCGTTCTTCGGCGGCGCCGTGGTCACCATGATGAAATCGGTGCGGTCCTCGAGTATCACCTCCGGAACCACCTCTGGCGGAAGCAGATCCCCGAGCATCTCGAGGCAGGCGCATTCCTGGAAAATCCGCTTGCGGTCGAGCCACCAGCGTTCCTTCACCTGGGCCCTCGACAGCGCCTGTTTGACATAGAGCGGCTGTTCGGGTGTGTTGACTCTGAATACGGTGTTTTTCTTGCCGTCGCCGATAGGGGTAATCTGCAGGAGTTCGTTCTTGGCAACTAGCCTTTTGCGCTGTAGATACGCTGGTAGGTTTTTTCTGTCCAGGTTCATGAAAGCAGTGGTCTTTCCAGGCGGTGTAGGTTGTCTGCCGTGGCGGCTGGTGCCGGTGGCTCGATGGGAGCATCGCTGCCGTGACGCCTGATATTTACCAGGCCTTGGTCGATTTGCTCTTCCGCGTGGTACGAACTGCGGACCAGCGGACCTGACTCGACGTGGTCGAACCCTAAATCGAGGCCGAACTGACGCCAATTTTCGAATTCATCGGGTGGAATAAATCTCTCCACGGGAACGTGTTGTGATGATGGGCTGAGGTACTGTCCTAGGGTCAGAATGCGACAGCCCACGGCGGCGAGATCGCGAATGGCCTGTTCGGTCTCCGATGCCGTCTCACCGGCTCCAAGCATCATGCCCGACTTGGTAGGAGCGGGGCTCAGGCGCCTGGAGCGGTCGAGCAGCTCAAGGGAGCGGCCGTATTTGGCCTGGGGACGCATCCTGGGGTAGAGGCGCTCAACGGATTCTAGGTTGTGATTGAGAATGTCCGGTGCAGCGCTCAGCACCACCTGCAGCGCATCCCAGTTTCCCTGAAAATCGGGGATCAGGACCTCGACCGTGGTTTCGGGACAGCGCCCATGCAGCTCTTCCAGCGTACGGGCAAAGATCCGGGCGCCACCGTCGGCCAGCTCGTCGCGGTTGACCGACGTGATGACGGCGTGCCGTAACTCCAGCCGGGCAACCGCAGCGGCAACGCGGACCGGCTCTTCTTCATCGAGATGGGTGGGTCTGCCCGTCTTTATAGCGCAGAAGCCGCAGCTGCGGGTGCAGACGTCACCCAATATCATGAAGGTGGCGGTGCGCTGTCCCCAGCATTCACCGATGTTTGGACAGTGCGCGCTCTCGCACACGGTATTGAGGCGCAGGTCCTTGACTAACCCTTTTAATTCTATGTAGTTAGGAGATCCGGGCGCCCGTGCTTTTAGCCAGGATGGAAGACGGTACCCGCGTTTTTCGCCGGCCATATATCTCTACTGTGGTGGTCGTCACGGAGGTGCAGCTTCCCGCCTGGACGGGCTGAATTAAACCGTAATGTACTAGCAACCCAGTCTGTGATCAAGGGAGGTGTCGGGTGGCGCGCTCGGAGCCACCGGTGGCAAGATGAGCGTATGTTTATTGTTTATTGCAGGTTGTGGCCAATTATGGGAGATCCCGGTCGGTGCTGTCGGCAAGACCTATTTCAGGGTACTGGAAGAGAGCCTGGTAGGCCTGCGCATCGCTGATGATTTCGCGGGTCCGTAACACGACCGTGTCGAAATCAACGTCGTACGCGTGCGCCGTGGTAATGCCATGAGTTTTCTCGAGGATGTCAAAACTGAGTTTCCAGCGAATCAGGTCGTCGCTCTCCTCCCAATGTTGCTCCTCGATCTTGTCGATCTCTCTCTTCAGGCGCTTGACCGTCTTCTCCAGCTTGTTGTACTCGTCCTTCTCGGCAATCTTCTTCAGGCCGTTGAGGTAGTCTTCCGCCTCGCTGACATACTCGAATCCCCGCTCAGATGCGAATTTGCGAAAGTTCTGGACATCCTGTTCTGCGGCGCGGAAATTCGGAACCAGCTCCGGACGCAGCGCCGGTTGCTGCCGGGAATAATGGAAGAACTGGGAATTCAGGCTGCGCCATCCCCGCAACTGGTTGTATAGGCGGGTTGATTTCCTACCCTCCACGACTACGTCGGGCGAGATTCCGCCACCACCCCTTACGATGCGGTTGAGCGTCAGTGTCCGGAACTCCTGCGCTTCGCTTTCCACCAGCGTGCTGTCCTTGCGCATGCGCTTGTCGATGGAGCGGCCGCTGGGGGTGTAGTACGCGGCCATCGTCAACTTCAGTTCGGCTTTGTCGCCGATGGGCCAGGTTTGCTGCACAGAGCCTTTGCCCACCGTCGGCATGCCGATGACCAGGCCGCGATCCCAGTCCTGTATGGCGCCCGCGACGATCTCCGAGGCGCTGGCAGAACCCTGATCGACGACGACTATCAATGGTGCGTCGGTGTCGAGAAGGGCGGGATTCTCGGTGTGGTACCAGGAGGTGTCGGGGAAGGCGCGTCCAGCCGTGTAGACCACGAGCCGATCTTTCGGCAGCATGAGGTCGGTGATTCGCACTGCCTCGTGAAGGTAGCCGCCACTGTTGCCGCGCAGGTCGAATATAAGCCTCTTCATGCCGCGGGCGTTGAGGTCGACGAGCGCCTCGCGCACCTCGTTGCTGCTCTTGCGCAGCTGGAAGCCGGTCAGCTTGATGTAGCCGGTCGAATCGGGGAACAAGGTGTGGTAGGCGATACTGTTGACCTGAACCCGCTCCCTGACGATAGACTTGACGAGCGTGTCCTGCGTCCCCGCCCGTGCCAGCGTCAGCACGACCGGCGTTCCGGGCTCGCCCCGCATCAGGTCGGCGGCGTCCCCCACCGACATGTACCGGGTCGTGCTGTCGTCGATGGCCAGGATCAGGTCGCCCGACTTTATTCCGGCCAGAGCCGCCGGCGTCTGGTTGTGCAGGAGCGACCAGACGGCAATGGCGCTATCGGGATAGACCGTCTGAATGCGGAAGCCGAGACCGCCGTAATGGCCCTTGGTGTGGATGTTGAAGTTGGCTAGGTCGCGGCGCTCCATGAATACGGTGTACGGGTCGAGCTCCCCGAGCATGCCGGCAATGGCGAATCGCACGAGGGTGTCGGCGCTGACCGGGTAATAGGCTTTTGAGTCAACGGCCCGGGCAACCTCGTAGAACGTGCCGAGGTTCTGCTTCCAGTCACCGTGCAGGTCATGCAGGGTGCAGTCGGAGTCGACGTCCAGCGCCGAGAACATGCCCTGGACACCAGCCTTGACGAGGCTGTCGGGCGACACCTCCTCTATGTAGTAGCGATGGATGTGGCCGGCTGTGGCGACGAGGTACTCTTTGAACTCCTCGCCGATACTCGCGGCTGAAGCGGTGGGTGCGGACCAGAGAATGGTCATGGCGGCCCACGTTGCTATTTTTTGCATTGGGATCCTTGTCGGCGGAAGACGGACGACCGAGGGGCGGGGTGGCTGTCGGCACGTGCCACGGGGCAGACTTCTGCTCGGCGCCGGTTCAATATATAGGTTAGGGGTGCTCGAGCGTCAACGGTGGGCTGGATCACCCCGCGTTTCTGCTCACCTGGCGATATAATGGGCGAGGGCGGGCTGAACCGCTTTCCGAACGTCGAACGGGTGGTGGAAATTTGACTTTCCGAATTTCAGTTATTAGCTTGCCAGGGTTTGCGCCGGACCGTTTGGCAAGCTCAGACGCTGTGATGCATCTTCAGGTGTTTCAAGGAGTTCTGCAGTTCGGGCCAGCCCTGATCGGACATGGCCGGCCCAATTACGGGTGGCCGCGGGAGTAGTCGGCGATGCCGATGAAGCGAATTACATTCATTCTGATTCCATCTAACAACGGCCAGGTACGCGAATACCGCTTGGGCAGCTGGGTGCCCTGGTTCGGCGCGGTGTGCTGCCTGACCTTCTTCGCGGCTGCAACCTACTACAGCTTCGGTTACCACCAGCGTCAGGATCAGCAGGACACGATAGAGCGGCTGAGGATTGAAAAGGATCATCTCAAGGAGATGTTCGACCTGACGCAGATGCGGGTGAATCAGCTCGACCATGAGATGGAGGGACTGGTCACTACGGACGAGCGTCTGCGGAATTTCCATGGGATGGAGCCCCTCTCGGCCGAAGAGCGCCAGTTGGGCGTTGGTGGCTCCGAGGTCCTGCCGGACATGGAGTTGGTTTCCCGGCGTGAGTTCAAGCACCTGGAGCAGCTGAGCGTTAAGATCGAGCGCATGTTGCGCGAGACCAGGCAGCAGGCGGAGAGCTACGACCAGATCATGCGCCGCTTCGTCGTGAGCGGTGACAGTTTGCGGCATATTCCAACCGTGTACCCGGTTCCCATGACGTCAGTGTGGAAGTCCTCAGACTTTGCCGAGCGCATCGATCCGTTCACGGGTCGTCGGGCCTTCCACACCGGAATCGACTTTGCCGGCAAGACGGGAACGCCGATCTACGCGACGGCTGACGGGGTCGTCACCCACGCATACCGTCATAACAGACTCGGGAACGTGATCGTGATCGAACACGATATCGAAGGGGTCGACAACGAAGGTGTCTCCTACCGAAAAGAGGGTATCTACCGCACCGAGTACGGCCATCTGGACAAGATGCTGGTGGGGAAAGGCGAAAAGGTAACCCGGCATCAGAAGATCGGCCTCATGGGCAACACCGGACGTTCGACTGGACCGCACCTGCACTATGCCGTCCGCTACCAGGACCGGAGCCGCGGGGGGAAGTACAAGGGCTACGTGGATCCGATGGACTATCTCCTCGATCTGGACGCGCGCGATACCTCTGCAGCCGGCTGGCTGGGCACCGAGGAATAAAACTGAAGGCGGGAGGGGCCATGCTCGGCACATCCGACGACTTCCGAATCACCACCGGCCGCGCGCCGGTTTTTCTTTTTTGACGGATAGGGACAATGGGCGACGCGATTACCGGCAAGGTTGCAGCGATTATCGATGACACGACCCTGGTACTGAATCTTGGTGCCGGCGACGGCGTTAGGGAGGGGATGGCCTTTGCGGTCTTTGCGGCGTTCCAGGAGATCGCCGACCCCGACAGTGGCGAATCCCTGGGCAACTGGGAGATGGAGAAGGCCCGGGTAGTCGTCGAATACGTTCAGGAGCGTCTTTGCACCGTCCGCTCGCTACTGGCGGTAGACGTCGAGCGTCCGGGCACCCTGAGCGCCATGATGGTGCAGCACTCTTTCGGCAATTTCGGCCAGGGCAGTGAGCAGCGTGAGAAGCTTGAGATCCGTGCCGCCGCCGCCGCCGGTCGGCCCCAGAGCCAACCCATCGCCGTCGGCGACGGAGCCCGCCTGCTGGCCCCCGAATCGGAAGCGGAGGAGCGGCGTGATGAGGCCCTGGACGCCCCCGATTCCGACGCTGGAGCGGAGCCCAACGACTCCGCAGCCGCGGACTACGACACCGCGTCCACTCCGGAGGGCACGGTGGACGGGGATGCCGCGCGGTAGAGCCGCAGTCCTCCTCCTGGTCACCTGGATTTCCGGGTGCGCCTACTACTCCACCAGTTCCGGGATGCTCGGGGGGATTCGCAGCCTCGCGATCCCGGTCGCCGAGAACGACACCGTCGAGTTCGAGATCGCCGAGCGGATCACGGAGCGGGCTGGGAACGCCTTCACCGAAGACGGACAGCTACGCATCGTCGATGAAGAGGGTGCCGACGCCCTACTCCTGTTGCACGTCGTGCGGCTGGACGATAGAGCTTTCACCTACACCGCCACGGAAGAGACCGAACAGTACCGCTTCAAGGTCTTCGTCGACGTCGAGCTGCTGAAGGTAAGCGACGACGAGCGCCTGCTCAGCTTGGAACAGGTCGAGGGATGGGGGACCTACGACGCCTCGCTCGAGGACGAGGAGGGCCGCGACCTGGCGGTTGATGCGGCCCTGGACATGATCATCGAGGAGATCGTAGACCGTACCACCGCGAGTTGGTAGGTGCCGTAGCTCATTCCGTGGGCTTAGCCTCCGGATCCTTTCCGACCAGCAGCAGCAGCAGGGCCAGGCTCGCCAGGCCAAGACCGATACCCACCATCCCGCCATACAGCGACAGGCTGGTTCCGAGATAGCCGAACAGAGCGGCCGCCGCCATCGTTGCCACGGCGTAGGGTATCTGGGTCCAGACGTGGGAGAGATGGTCGCAGGAGGCGGCGATGCTGGATAGTACAGTGGTGTCGCTGATCGGTGAGCAATGATCGCCGAAGATGGCGCCGTCGAGGACTGCTGCCGCAGTGAGGACGGTCAGGGGCAGACCACCCATCTCGTTGGCGACTGGCACCATCGTTGGTAGGAGGATCGCCATGGTCGTCCATGACGTGCCGATCGAGAAGGCGATGGCCGCGGCCAGAAGGAATACTAGCACCGGCAGGATCTCGGGTACCAGCCTGTCGGACAAGACGGCTACGAGGTAACTAGAGGTGCCTACGGCAGTGCAGGCTTCCTTGATCCCCCAGGCGAGCACCAGGATCGCGATAGCGTAGTGGAAGCCACGGATCGCCTTGATCCATGTCAGCGCGATTCGTCTGAGACCTAACGGACGGTGGCCGTTCCCGTCCCGCCGGGTGGCAGCGATAGCGAAGGCGAGCCCTGATCCGAGCAGGGACGCGATGAACATCATCTTGGCAGTGTCCGTATTCGACATCACCACGGTCCAGTAATCCAGGCTGAACAGGGCGTGTTGTTCGCGCGCCGCTACAACCGGAGTCGCGTTCCAGGCGTCGGCGTGCATGCCGGCGAAGACGGCGGTCACGACCACAGCGATCGGGGCGGCGGCGGTGATCCAGTGGGCGCTGATGCCGGGGGGGGCTGAGATGGTCTCCACTTCACGTCCACTGGCCGGCCGCTTGCCTGTGGCCAGGGTCTGACCGGTGGTGAAAGCCCGGCGCTCCGCGGCGTACATCGGGCCGTAGTCGCGTCGCAACGCCACCGACATCACCACGAACGCCAGCGTCATGATGCAGTAGAACCGCATCGGCAGGGCGCGAAAGAACAACTCATAGCCCGACATCGCCACGCCCATCTGCCGCAGAGTGTCCTCGAACAACCCCACTTCGTAGCCGATCCAGGTGCTGATCACGGCCAGGCCGGCAACCGGTGCAGCGGTGGAATCGACGAGGTATGCCACTTTCTCGCGGGAGATCCTGAAGCGGTCGGCGACCGGCTGCATCGTTGTTCCCACTACCATCGTGTTGGCGTAGTCGTCGAAGAAGATGGCCAGTCCCATCAGCACGGTCGCTGCTCGCGTCGAGCGCGCGCCCGCAGCGCGGGCGACCAGCAGTTCGGCGATACCCTGGGTGCCGCCCGCCATGGCGATGACGCGGACCATGCCAATCAGCGATGCAGTGAACCCGAGGATGTAGAATTGGAAGGAGTTGAACAGCGGGAGCCAGACGAAGTCTACTGCCGCCACCCCCAATATAACCCACGGGAGGGGGGGGACGCCGTTCCAGACCGTGACAATGGTTGCGGCCCCGACTATGGCGAGAGACAGCCCCAGGATGAGTCGGCCGGTCACCATCGCAACCAGGATCGCGAGCAGCGGGGGGAAGAGGCTCCAGCCGGTGTGGTCCTGCTGCCTGGGAAGGAGCAGGGCGACCAGAATCGCGAGACCGACGGCGATGCCGGCCCGGGTGGCGGAGCGCAACAGGTCCGAAGTGGCCATTCAGCCCTGATGCAGGGCTTCCACTTCACTCTCGGGGACGGTGGACATCTGGAGCTTGAAGGCCAGCAGGTACATCATGCCGCAGCCGATCACCCACCAGACAATCTGCCAGACCCAGAGAGTGGGAATGCCGAAACTCCAGTTGGCCGGCTCGCTCTCGTTGCCGAGAACCGCGAATGGACCGATGGCACCCAGGAACCAGATTACGGTGACGATCCAGGCCGGTGCTGCCCATCGGCGGGTGGTGGCGTTCAGGCCGGCGTGGCTGCGCAAAAAGTCGTGGAACCGGCCGCGGTGGTTGCGGCCGGATTCATCCATGGTCTGGGTCAAGGCGCTCACGATGACGGTGACCCCTAGGTTGCAGAGGATCCCCCAGCCGGCGCTGTGAATCGTCAGTGGATAGCGCCCGACCCCGATCAAGCCGCCCAGCTCGGTGACGTAGGTAAAGGTCACCGCCACCAGGCCGGCGACCAGGCCCCAAACCACCCCGGCGCTGGTGAACCAGCGGATGTAGCAGATGCCGAGCAGTGCTGGCCACATCTGGAAACCGTAGGAGACGGCCAGACCGCCGAGCAGCACCAGGACGTCGCCGCTGGCCAGGCCAACCACCAGAGCGAGAGAGACGACGACGGCTACGGTGATGCGGCCGACCAGTACCTGGGTTGCCTGCGATGCCTCCTGGTTGAAAAAGTGGCGATATAGATCCCGGGTGATGATACCGCTGGCAGTGGACATGTAGGCGGCCCCCGTCGACTGCATTGCAGCGAGGGCACAGACCGCGAGGAGGCCGACGAGCCAGGGCGCCCAGGAGGAGAGCGTGTCGATCAGGTAGGGTACTAACGAGTCGCCCTGCGGTATGCCCAGTGGCTCGGTACCTGCCACCAGCTCCAGGTCGAGGATTTTCCCGCCTAACCCCTGGATGGCGGTAAAGAAGAACATGATCGAGCCGATGATAATCGACGAGGCCACCACCTGCTGCCAGGGAAATGGCCGTGGATCCCGGTTGGCGAAGGCCCACATCGTGAAGGCAGGCGCCGACTGAATGCCCATCAGGGCGAACATGTAGGTGAGGATCATCAGGCCGGTCCACGGTCCCCCGGAGCTGTCGAAGAACATGGTACCCGCGCGCTCTAGAAATGAGCTGCTCTCCGGCCTCGTCGGGATGGTCACCATCTCCGGCTTGAGCGTCGCCAGGGAGGCGAGGCCCTGGGTGAAATTCTGCCAGCCACCGAGCAGGTCGATGGTGACGAAGCCGAGTGCGACGATGCCGACGGCGAGCAGGATACACTGGGCGCAGTCGACGTAGGCCACCGAGCGCAGGCCGCCGGAGGCGACGTAGATGAACACCACCACGGAGAGCATGATGGCGCCACCCTCGATCGAGCCGATAAAGGTGTTTTCCAGCACGGTGTCCTGCAGCAGGCGGCTGAAGAGCAGCCCGGATGCTTTGAGCTGGACACCGAGATAGGGGACGCTAAACACCATGGCCACGATGACGGTGAGGAACCGCATGGCGTCGGTACGGTAGTAGTCACTGAACATCTCGCCCGGCGTTATGTAGCCGTAGCGCTTGCCCAGTAGCCACTGGCGCTTCAGGAACAGGACGCCGGTTAGTGGAATGGTAATGGCGTAGAAGGAGGCGAAGGCGTAGGGCAACCCGGTGTTGTAGATGAGGCCCGGATGCCCGACGAAAGTCCAGCCGCTGAACGAGGTCGCGGTGGCCGCGAGGACGAATACCCACAGACCGATGCTACGGTTGGCGATGAAATAGTCAGACGCGGTGCGCGCCTGCCGCGCACCCTTCAAGCCCCAGTAGATGCAGTAGGCCCAGTATCCGAGGATGAAGAGCAGCAGCCAGGGCAGTTTTTCCAAGCGGTCTCGTCCCGGTAGCGGGTCAACCGCCGCGAATTCTCTCGGCTTCGGCGACGCGTTGGATGGCGATGCTGAAGGCGGCGGAGCGCATGTCGAGGTTTCTGTCCTGCATGACCGAACGAACCTGTTGATAGGCGCGCATCATGATGTGGTTGAGCTGCTCGTTGACGCGCTCTTCCTCCCAGGGAAAGACCTGGACGTTCTGGACCCACTCGAAATAGGAAACGGTCACGCCGCCGGCGTTGGCCAGGATGTCGGGAACGACGAGGATACCCCGCTCGCTGAGAATGCAGTCGCCGATCGTGGTGACTGGCGAATTGGCCGCCTCGACCACCATTCTGGCCTGCACGCGACCAGCGTTATCCTGGGTTATCACTCCACCTAGGGCGGCAGGGATGAGGATGTCGCAGTCGAGCTCGAGCAGCTCGTCGTTAGTGATCTTCGCGGCCGCGTGGCCCTGAATGGTCCCCTCCGACGCCTGTAGCTGCAGCAGGTCCTCGATGTCGAGCCCGCCCGGGTCATGGATGCCGCCCTCGACGTCGCTCACGGCGATGATCTTCGCACCCTGCTCTCGCAGGAGACGGGCCGTGAAGGAGCCGACGTTGCCGAAACCCTGTATGGCGACACTGGCGCCGTCGATGTCGATGCCGGTATCGGTCGCAGCCGCGGCGGTGATGATGCTGACACCCCGCCCGGTAGCCGCCTCCCGCCCCGGCGAGCCGCCGAGTTCGACCGGCTTGCCGGTGACGATGCCCGGAGTGTAGCCGTAGCGGGCGCTGTACTGGTCCATAATCCAGGCCATGACCTGGGCATTCGTGTTCACGTCCGGCGCTGGAATGTCGCGCTGCAACCCGAAGGCGAAACCGATGCGAGTTACGAACTTGCGCGTTAGGCGCTCTAATTCGCCCAGTGACATCGACTTCGGGTCGCAGGAGATTCCGCCCTTGGCGCCACCGAACGGCACGCCGACGAGTGCCGTCTTCCATGTCATCAGGGATGCGAGCGAGCGAACCTCGTCGAAGTCCACTTCGGGATGGAAACGCAGGCCGCCCTTCATTGGTCCGCGGGAGCCGTTGTGCTGGACGCGAAAGCCGATGAACACGTTCAGGCTCCCGTCGTCCATCCTAACCGGTACCTCCACCCGAATCTCTCGGAAGGGCGTCTTGAGCAGAAGACGCGTTTCCTCATCCAGGCCGAGGCTGTCAGCAGCCTGGTCGAACAGGCGGTTGGTGTTCTCGTAGTTGCTCAACTTCTCAGGCATGGGAGGTTGGAATTCAGTCGGTGAGCCCCAGGTCGTACACGACGTTGGTGACGCTCCATTCGCCGCCCCGCTGACTGAGCGTCCACAAGACATAGCGGTCCAGATTGTGCACGGCGTCGCCGGCTTCGTAGCTGGTCGAAATCCGGTCGTGGGTAAGAGCCAGAGCTTCCTTGCGTGCCGGACCCACGGTGACGTAGACCACCTCTCGCTCGATGTCGTACTTCGTGCGCCGTATCCGTTTCGAAACCCACTTTTCGTAGATAGTGGGATCGGCGAACAGGGAGGACCAGCTCGTCGGCTTGTACGTCGACATGCCATTCAGCCCGGTGAATGTCTCGTGTAGAGGAGCGACTATCGAACTGGCGCTTCCCGAGATCCAGCCCTTTCGCTCGTCCTCGAGCAGCTCGCTGATCTCTTCATCCTCCATCGAAGGATGGCGGGGACCGGAGGTGTTTTCGCCGATGTCGGCGACGTAAGCGGTCGCCAGCCATTCCTCGTCGAACTTCATGAAGGTCCAGAGGCGCGACGACTTCACGAACTCGCGGCTGCCGGTCGTGCGGTTAATGACGAAACCGGAGTCTAGGGTCGTCGCCACCGCTTTCTTCTCCAGCACGAGGATGTGGGGTATCGCCCGCTCGATGTCGTACTGATTTTCGGTGAGTTTGGCGGTCAGGGTCTGCGCGTAAGCTTCGCGGTCCTCGTGGAGGATCTGCCACCCGCGCGGATCCAGCGTGTTGTTGCCGGCGTAGACGACGAAGTCCGGGGCTACGGCTGATAAAGCCACGTCGAGGTGCTCGATGCCGCGCCGCATGCCGAACTTGTCGTTGTTGAGAGCTTGGCGAATCAGCAGGGTTTCGGGCGTGTCAGCGGCGCTGGCGGCAGTGGCCGTCGACAGACACAGCAGTGCGAAGGCAGGAAGAGCACGGTTCTTCATCGGTTCAAACCTCGCGGCGCGGCAAAGGGGCACGGCGCCGAATAGTTCCGTTGATGGAGGAGGGTTGCAGCAGCCCGCTGAAAAAGACGGCGTCAGCCCCTGTCGAGTTGTGAGAGGGCCCAGACAGCGTAATAGGCGACGGTCTCATCGTCGTCGTCGATCAGTTCCTGAAGTCGCTGCCGACTCGCGGTGGCGCCGATAGCGCCGAGAGCAATGGCGGCATTCCATCTGACCTCGGCATCCACGTCGCGCGTTGCCTCGAGGAGGGCCTCGGTGGCGCTGGCGGTCCTGGCCTGGCCTAAGACCTGGGCAGCACCGGAACGCGCGAGGCGGTTCTCGTTCTGCAGGGAGGCAATCAAGCGGGCCTCCACGGCGGCAGATCCGACCTGGACATCGGTGAGGAAGTTGATGGCGTTGGCGCGAAATATGGAATCGGAGTTCTCCAGGGCCGAGAAGAGGAAGTTGATACCCTCTTCGGCCTCCATCTCCGCCAGTGAAGTGGCGACGTTGAACCGCACGCGGTTGCTGGGATCGCCGAGTTGCTGAATCAAAATAGCGCGCACATCGTTGTCGCCGATCTTGCCGAGGGCACGGGCCGACAGGGCGCGAATCTCCGGATCTTCGCCGCCGAGGCCCACGATCAGTCGATCTTTCACCCTGTTGACGATCTCGCGCAGGCGCTCCTGGTGCGGGCTCGGCTCGCCGACGAGCCGGATGAGCAGGGGAACGCCGTAGTGACCGGCGGTTGCCAGGTCGCTGAGGGCCGCTTCGGCCTGCACCGGATCGTCTCCCAGAATGGCGTCGACGATCTCTTCGGCGTGCTCGTCCTCACCCATCTTCACCAGCGCCACGATCGCCCGCAGTCGGATCGTCGGGTCCGCCACCTCCTCCTTTGCCAGCGATGTCTGAAACGTGGGTGCCGAGTCGGCGGTCTCGACGATCTTTTCGAGCGCGTCGGCCGTGGCTTGCTCAAAGCCGATCTCGCCGAGGGCCTGGATGCCGGCGAGGCGCTCGGAGTTGGAGAACGCTGCGCTCACCGTACCGACGATGGCCCCGGAGGCGGCCCGCGGCTTGATTGCCGCCAAGGCTCGGTCGCAACCAACGCGGATCTTCTCAATCTCGCGCCGATGTTCGCGGAAGTTTTCGCCGACGTAATAGCCGGCAGGTACGTGGGCGATCAGTTGCCTGGCCGCCGGCCGCCCGATGGCGCTCAGTTCGTCGACTGCTCCCGACCAGGTCGGTGAGTCGATCTCATTCGCGGCCAGCTGCGCGATCAGGTCCTCGACCTCCTGCTCGGTCGTGCTGCAACCGAAGGTGACAAGAGTAAGGCCTGCCACGACGACTGTCAGACAGGTAGTGGAGAAGTTCATAATCATCTTGTGGTTGGGTGGCGGCGTGACTGGCCACTGCAAGTGCATGGGAACTGAAGAGACTACCGTAATTTAAGGCCTGCCCGGGGTCAAATCAACCGCCGGCACGACGTCTGCTCGCCTGCAGGTAGAGGTGTGTGCTATTCCAGGCTACGGTCTTGTTCGTCAAGTGCGCCGCGAAGTGACGTTTGAGGCGCTCGACTTCCCGTTGGTCCAGTCTCTGCAGCAGGTGGTAGGCAAAGGTGCGGTTCTTCTCGCCGCCCGGACTGAACCAGTGGCTCAGGTGGTGGGGGGTGACGCGACGCCGCCCCTCGACGGTTTCGCACTGCACGTCTACGGCGACAAAGCCGGCTTCCACAAACAGAGCTTCCAGGTTCGCCGCGTCCCAGTTGACCAGCGGGTTGTCGGGGTCGCCGTAGATGGATTCCTCCGCGGCTGCCACCGCGGCCGCCAACGGCTGTCCCAAGGCTGTCAGATCCACCAGTTGATGCAGCCGCTGGGCCTGGGCCGGCAGCGCTTCCACCAGGCTTACCACGCCGCCGGGTGCGAGCGTGCGGGCAAGCACCGACAAGACCTGGTTTTTAACCGTACATCCGGCCAGGGCATTGCGTGCGACTACCGCGTCGAAGTGCAGGTCGGGCTCCCGTTCCTGCAGGAGGGATTCAAGCTGGTCGATCGGGCCCGTGAGCACCTCCGGGCGCTCGAGCGCCTCCAGGTGAGCGGCGGTTTCCTGAATGGTGACCGCCGTCGTCTTGTCTGCGGCCAAGGTCCAGACGCCACCTTCCGGTACCAATCGCAACGCCTCCCAGGTGAACAGTCCGGCCCCGGCGTTCAAGTCGAGGATAAGGTGATGCCGTTGGGTTGCTAGCGCCGCGAAGACCCGCTCTCGCTGCCGTTCCAGCTGCTCGCTTACGTTGTTCGTCGCACGTTGCAGCCACTCGTCCCGTCGTCGATCGGGGGGCGAAGAAGTGAGTACTTCGCCCCCCGCCTGCCGGCCCTCGGCCATCGCGGCCAGCTGCAGTTCCCGCCGGCGCCTGACCTCCGTTCCGCGCCGGGCCTCGCGGCCGGAGTTCGAAGGAGTGTAAAAGATGCGCCCCTGGAGCCCGTCTGGGAGATATTGCTGAGCTACCCAGTGGTCGCGGTAGGCGTGGGGATACAGGTAGTTGGCCCCGTGACCGAACCCTTCGGCATCCCGACTGGCGTCTTTCAGATGGTTCGGCACATCCTCATCCTGCTCCTGCTCGACCGCTTCCAGGGCGTCGAAGAAGGCAAAGGCGGAGTTGCTCTTTGGCGCTGTTGCCAGGTAGAGGGCGGCCTGTGCGAGGGGGAAGCGGCCCTCCGGTAAGCCGACCCGTTCGTAGCAGTCGGCTGCCGCAACGACAACCTGGAGAGCGTCCGAATCGGCTAGACCGACGTCTTCGCTGGCAAAGATGAGCATCCGGCGGAAGATGAACATCGGATCCTCGCCCGCGTACACCATGCGCGCGAGCCAGTAGACAGTCGCGTCTGGATCGGAGCCGCGCATCGACTTGATGAAGGCGCTTATGGTGTCGAAATGGTAATCGCCCTCCTTGTCGTAGAGCAGGGCGCGCCGCTGAATCGACTCCTCCGCTACCTCCAGCGAGATGGGATGAGTACCAGAGCCGTCCGGAGTGGTGGTCTCGACGGCTAACTCGAGCGCGTTCAGGAGTGCGCGGGCATCGCCGTTGGCGACGTCGACGAGGTGATCCAGTGCTTCGGGGGCGAGCTCGACCTGCTTGCCCTCATACCCCCTGGCATCCGCCAGGGCCTGCGCGACGATCCGTCGGAGGGACTCCTCTTCCAGGGAGCGCAGCTGGAAGACCCGGCTCCGGGAGAGCAGGGGGCGGTTCACTGCGAAGTAGGGATTTTCTGTGGTCGCCCCGATGAGTACGACCGTTCCATTCTCGACCCACGGCAGCAGGGCATCCTGCTGCGCCTTGTTGAACCGATGCACTTCGTCGACGAACAGGATTGTCTTCTGGGAGTGCAGTTTGCGCCGTTCCTGGGCTTCGTCGATGGCGCTGCGGATGTCTGCGACTCCGGCTAGGACGGCGTTGATGGAGATGAAGTGTGAGCGGGTGGTGTTGGCGATCACCGCTGCCAGCGTGGTTTTGCCTGTGCCGGGCGGTCCGTAGAAGATCAGGGAGGAGAGCTGGTCCGCCTGAATGGCACGCCGCAAAAGCCGGCCCGGTCCCAGGATGTGCTCCTGACCGATGAATTCGTCCAGGGTGCGGGGACGCAACCTGGCGGCAAGGGGCTGCTCTCTCTCCAGCTGAGCCTGAAGGCCCGCGTCGAACAAGTCCATTGGATACGGAGGTGGGGTGAGGGGAGGTGGTCGCGGTAATGGCGGTTTAAATTACTACAAACTCCTCGGGTCGGGAATCTGGAGAGGACGAGTTGACGGGTGTAGTGGCAAAACTTGTTGGGGCATTTGGCCAATTAAAATCTGGTCAAATACCCCATGCATGAAACTCAGAGCCAGGGCCTGAAGCTGATATAAGACGGATTAAAAATATTGTAAATAAAAATGTTAAGTGATAAGTGAATTCTCTGGTACGGTAGTTGCCAGGGACAACACAAGAGATGACAGGATTTCACAGATGGGTAGCGGCACAGAAACCGGATCAAAGGAATCAAATGGCGGCGACGTCGGCACGACGCATCCTTATTGTCGACGACGAGGGGATCATTCACGAACGGCTGCGGGCCGATGAACTGCAGCGCCAGTCCTTCGCCATTCGGAAAAACCGCAAATTCATAGGTAAAAGAGCAAGTTTGGTAAGCCGTACCGGCGGCGGTACCCCATGATTAATTGGAGATGGTCTCGATTGCTGGGACTTAGGCGGGTGCGTAGTATCTATCGTGTGAGGGGGAACCTGCGGTTGGATTCGCATAGTTGGCTCAGACAATGGAAGGGCTGATCGGGTGCAGCGAAGTCATGGTCGAGTTGCACGAGACCGTGCGTCGGGTCGCGTCGAGCCAGGCTACCGTGCTGATTTGCGGGCCCAGCGGGACGGGGAAGGAGATGGTCGCTCGGGCGATCCACGCGCTCAGCCCGATGGCCGAAAGGGATCTGGTAACCGTGGACTGCACCAGCATTCCGGCGAACCTCATGGAATCGGAGTTGTTCGGTCATGAGCGCGGTGCCTTTACGGACGCCAAGAGTCAGAAGCTTGGGCTGCTGGAGACGGCGGAAGGCAGCACGGTGTTCCTCGATGAAATTGGCTTGATGCCCCTGGAACTCCAGGCCAAGCTCCTGCACGTGTTGGAAACGCATCGGTTTCGCCGGCTGGGGGGCAATGCGGAGGTTGGTCTGAACATCCGCGTTTTGGCTGCCACCAACGAGGATCTCGAGACTGCCGTCAAGGAAGGTCGCTTCCGGGAGGACTTGTACTACCGGCTGAATGTCCTGCCGATCGATCTGCCCGCCCTGAGTGATCGGGGAGACGACGTGATTCTCATCGCTGACCACTACCTGCGTGAGTTCGCCGGTCTTCACGGGACCGGGGTCAGGCAGCTGACGGACAACACAAGAGCGCTGTTGCGCGGATACTACTGGCCCGGGAACGTCCGGGAGTTGCGCAATGTGATCGAGCGGGCCGTCCTGATGACCGACGGTGAGTTCGTCCGTGCCGAGGACCTCGCCATCGATCGGCGATCGAGGCGGATAGCAAAACCGACACCTGACGGTCTGATGATCCAGATAGGGGAGGAGGTTTTCCTTACTTTTCCGTATCAGGACCTGGGTCTGGATCAGATTGAGCGGGCCGTCATCGAAGGTGTCCTCCGTGACACCGGTGGCAACGTGACGAAAGCTGCCACGCTGCTCAAAGTCAGCCGCGACACATTGCGCTACCGAATCGGGAAACACAAGATCGTTGTCTGAAGTAACGCTAGCCTCTCCCGTGGGGCTGCCCGCCCGAAACGCCCGACCTGGTCCAGGCATCTCACTTACATGGTTCTCCGGCAGCTTGGGGCCGTATCTATCCCGATGAAGCGAATCTGCCTCAATCTCCTGTTCATTCCCCTTCTTCTCGGGGTGTCGCGCGCCGACATCGCCCATCCGGTCCAGGCTAGATTGCTGTCCGATCTCCAGAGTGTCACGCCAGGTGATTCCATGTTAGTTGGCATCGAGTTGCGGATGGAGCAGGGCTGGCATACCTACTGGCGTTTCAGCGGCGACGCCGGCTTGCCAACTGAGGTTTCCTGGAGGCTCCCGGTCGGCGGCACGGCAGGTGAACTGATGTGGCCGATTCCCGAGCGTTATGCAGAGGCGGGAGATCTGACTGTGTACGGTTATGCCGATTCCGTGCTGCTGATGGCCAACCTGGTCATGCCGAAGGAGGTCGGCACGGTGGATCGCCTATCGATCGGAGCCCATGCGTCCTGGCTGGTTTGTAGAGAGTTATGCATCCCAGGCGGCGCCGAACTTCAGTTCGATGTCGAGGTTGGCAACAGCATCGCCAGTGCAGATGCGACTCTACTTGCCCGGAATTTGGCGCTCATTCCGATCGATGCGACGTCGGAGCCATTACTATATGTGCAATCCCACGCCACGGTGGAAGGGGATGAGGTGCGGGTGGCTCTTGCAGCGAAGCGCGCTCAGCTTCTCGACTTCTTTCCGATTACGGGAGAGCCATTCGAGCACTTCGAGGTGGAGTCAACAGATGCGGGCAATTCCGATCTGCTGCTGCGCATGGTGCCGTTCGAGGATGAGGTGGCCACGGAGTTGTCGGGGGTCGTCATCTACGGGGACGAGAGCGGAGAGATCGGCTACCGGGAGGTCTCGATGCTTTTGCCGCCGGCCCCAGCTGTCGGTGATCTGGGTGCGCAAGGTTCCGGTTCTGCGGAGACGGTGGGTTTGCTGCTCGCCGGCCGCGGCAACCGGTCTCCCGACTCCCTGAGTCCAGCCCTGTTCATCCTCTTCGCGCTAGCCGGCGGTTTGATACTGAATCTGATGCCGTGCGTTCTGCCGGTGATCTCGATCAAGGTCTTGAACATAGTGTCACAAGCGTCGGAGGACCGATCCAGGATCCGCAGGCTGGGCGCGATGTTCTCGGCGGGTATCGTCTCCACATTCCTGGCTCTCGCCCTCCTTGTTCTCGCGATGCGCGCCGGTGGCGAGCAGATAGGTTGGGGGTTCCAATTCCAATATCCCGGCTTCGTCATGGCTATGGCAGCCATTGTCTTCCTGCTCTCGCTGAGTCTTTTCGGTCTATTCGCGCTCCGGTTGCCCGGCACGCAGGGATCGCTGGTCGGGCTGGGAGCCGGGAATGGTCTGGTCGAGAGTTTCGCGAATGGCGTACTCGCCACGATCCTGGCCACCCCTTGCACGGCGCCGTTCCTCGGTACGGCGCTGGGGTTCGCCTTCACGCAGCCGGCGGCGATGGTGCTTCTCGGCTTCCTGTGCATCGGTTTGGGTATGGCGCTGCCCTATGCGCTTCTAGCTCTCGAGCCCGCCTGGCTGCGCCTCGTACCCAGGCCAGGGGCCTGGATGGAGCAGTTCAAGCAGGCGATGGGTTTCCTTTTCGTTGGCACGACCGTGTGGCTGCTGTGGGTCCTGGGCCGCCAGTTGGGGATGGAGGCGGTCGTCTGGATGCTCTCATTCCTGCTTTGTCTCGCTATCGCGGCCTGGATAATCGGTCAGTTGGTGGGACTGGGGAGCAGCGCGAGCAGGCGGCTTTTCGCTTGGCTGGCTGCTGGAGGGATCGCGATCGGGGCATACGCTCTTTTTTTGCATCCACTGCTGTTCGTGAACCTGCCCCGATCCGAGGATGGGCATGCCCTTGCGACTGGGATATCGCTGCAGTGGGAGCCCTTCTCGATCCGATCGGTCGAGACGATGCTGGCTGGCGGAGAACCGGTCTTCATCGATTTTACCGCCGAGTGGTGCCTGACCTGCAAAGTGAACGAACGCATCGTCTTCTCGGATGAGGAGGTGCGTCGAAGTTTCGCCGAGCGCGGAGTGAGGATGGTCAAGGCGGACTGGACCAAGAGAGACGACGAGATCACGCGTACCCTTCGGAGCTTTGGTCGATCCGGAGTACCTCTCTACGTGTTGTTCCAGGCAGGAGGAGAAGGCGAGCCGTGGGTATTCCCCGAGATCATTACTGCCGACATGGTGTTGGAACAGCTACACCAGGTTCCACTGGTTCCGTAGAGGGAGAGTGATTTCGCCTGGCGGTTTCGCATTATGGTTTCGGTAATCATTCCTGTCTACAATCGAGCCGAACTCGTGACCAGGGCGATTCGGTCGGTGCTCGACCAGTCTTATCGCGAGTTGGAGATCGTCGTCGTGGATGACGGCTCGACGGATGACACCGCGAGACGCGTTCGTCTCGAGTTCGGGGAGGAGGTGTGTCTACTGCAGCATCCACACACCAGAGGCGTGTCAGCTGCACGTAATCTTGGTATCGCGAAGTCGGCAGGTGAGTGGGTGGCGTTACTGGATTCGGACGATGTTTGGTTACCCTCCAAGCTGGAAGAGCAGTTGCGCCGCGTTGCAGCCGACGGGCGAAGGGTGTGTCATACCAATGAGATATGGATTCGGGATGGGGTAAGGGTGAACCAGCGCAAGCACCACCAGAAGCACGGCGGGGACATTTACGAACAGGCTCTCAGGCTCTGTCCCATGTCGCCCTCTTCTATCCTTGTGAACCGGCTCGTGTTCGATGTGGTGGGAGTCTTCGATGAGACGCTGCCGGCATGCGAGGACTACGATCTGTTTCTGCGCTTGACCAATCATTGTCGTGTGAGCTACATCGACGAAGAACTGATCGTCAAGTACGGAGGGCACGACGATCAGCTTTCGCGCGCGTTTCCTGCAATGGACCGCTTCAGGGTATACGCTCTGGACAAGATGCTAAATTCCGGAACTCTGATCGATCGATCCAGAGCTGAGGCAACGAGGGAGATGCTTGTGAGAAAAGCTCAGATAGTCCTCGGCGGGGCCCGGCGACGCAGCAATCACGACCTGGCGGGGATCATGGAGGAGTACCTGTCACGCTGGGGGTAACCTCAAGCTTTCTCGAGCAGTTTGACGACCTCCCGCCTCCCGAGTCCCCGCATCTCGGCCAGATTACCCTTGTGCCGAGCCCGCGGAGCCGAAGTGCCTGCCTCCCAGCGAACGATGGTGTTCGTGCTCACTCGCATGAGTTTGCCCAGTTCACGCTGCGACAGTTTGAGTCGCTGCCTGTGTCGCTTTATCGAGGCTGGCGTGATGCGGGCTGAAGTGCCCTCCTTCGCGTCCTCCACGTCGTCTGAACGGTGTCGCTGATTCCCCTGTGACGTTGTCTTCTGTAGTTGAGCAATAGTTTCACGCTGCATTCTAACTGTCTTCTTCAGCAGTTTGATCTGCGCTTTGACCGTGGCCATCTGCGCCTTGAACTCGCTACGGGCGACCCGGCGAATCTCGGCTTTCAGTACCTGCGCCACATCCGGCATCCCGATCTTCCTTTCTCTGGAGTTAGCAACTGGGTTTGCCTTTCCGATTGCCTTTAAAGATAGGAAAGTCGGACATCAGGACAATCCCCTTTTTCTGACAGACTAGAGCTGAATTCGTTTTTCGTTGCTGCCCAACGCTGTCAGCGACGGTCTTGAACGCCACTGTACCGCGGCTTATCTTGTCGTCCCGTTTACAATCAATCCTATAGGAGGATGTACGGTGGAACTGAACAGCTCAGCTAGCAGGAAATTTGACGTCTACGACCGCATCCAGAAGCTCGGGTTGGATCTCAGGACAAAGGATCAAACTATCTCGGATCCGAAGGGCCGGCGGATCTGCTCCCTCACCTTCACTCCCTCAGGCCTTGTC
This sequence comes from uncultured Gemmatimonadaceae bacterium, assembly GCA_964456165.1. Classification (GTDB taxonomy): domain Bacteria; phylum Latescibacterota; class UBA2968; order UBA8231; family UBA8231; genus CAYWBJ01. The sequence continues at coordinate 24,427 of CAYWBJ010000209.1, forward strand.
TTCACCTCCGGGACCGGTGGTGGAAAGGGACCGGTAACGAACGACGACGGCGACGTCCAGGAAGGGGCCCAAGCCGGCCGGGATGCGGGCGAAAACCACATTCGCAGTCTCCACTGGGGTATAGATCCGTTTGGAAACCTCAACGACGTCTGGTACTGCGTGAAGTGCATCGGCATGATCAATTCTCATGGTGGCGGTGCGTTCACCAAGACGCCGGCAGTCGTCGACGGCTACACGAAGATATTTCACGACGTGTTCGGCGGGCCGCTTTCCGAATTCGCCAACGATGGCGAGGACACATCGCTCTCGGGTTGGCACACCCGTAGTGCAGTCGCAGGCTTCGATCTGCCTGGCAACTGCCGCATCGAGCCAGAGATGATCGTGCAGATTGATCCTGAGTTGGCCATAAGGATTATTCGCGAACGCGGTCCTCACGTGTAGTCATGCAATTGTTCAGGGCTGCGAACACCTACTACGCCACGCTACCGGGATCGTTCGGGTCCGTAGTCTGGCGACTGGAGGGTGAGGCCTGGATGTGTGAGAAGGCTGTAGTTCCCTCTCAGGCCCAAACTGCCGAGTTCGCCGATCTACCCGAAGGACTACGCGAGGAGGTGCTTGCATTGGCGGCGCGGGCTGAAGCGATTGGCGGGCCCGAATGGGGGAGGGCGAATTGAGGGTTATCCTGGGGCTGTTGATTGGCGTGGCGATCGTCGGGAGTGCTTGCGGCGAGGGTGAATTCTCAACTGAGCCGCCCGGTACCAGTCCGCTTGTTGGCGTTTGGACCGCGTCACAGGTTGTCGACGACGAAGAGACCATATACCGGATGACGTTCGAGGCGGATGGTAATCTCAATGTGGTAGGAAGCCTGGCTGATGGCGGACAGCGCAGCTTTCCAGGAACCTGGAGTGCGGAGGACGAAATGCTGACTCTAACGGGGAAGTTTTTCGCGTCCGACGGCGAGGTGACAGTGTGGTTTTTACTGGATGACGATAGCTTGACTCTGGGCGATAAGGACGGATTGGAGACCGTCTGGTATCGCGAATAGGCAGACGAAGCAGACCCCGGTTAATCTGCATTGAAAGACGGAAGGGATTGGGAGGCTTTTCGTTCGATAAACCACTGGTCAGGCACTACAGTGCGTTCGATGGTTTGGCGGGAATTAACGTCGAGGACATCCAGCACCGTAATTCCCAATACTACTGGCCCGACGAAACTAGCGCGACAAGGTGATCTGTGGAACACCTACTTCCCGGGCCAGTTGCGTGGCAACGGGCCCACCGGGTTCTGCCAGCTTCTGGATCATCTTTGATCTGAAACCATCCGTATACGTCATCGGGTGTTCTCCCCCGCCCCCTTCTTTTTTTGGCGGTAACCATCATGGACAACTATCCGGGCACAGGGGGAATACAATAATATCATCTTAATTAAAAACAATGACTTGTGATTTATTTTAAAGTTGTTTGTTGCATGGGTACGCTTTGTGCGGTGGAGTCTCAAACACTCACACCTTTGTAGGGAGCGTGCCATGAATCGGTTGCTAGTAGCGGTCCATGATGCGGACACCAGGTCATATCTGAAATCGTTACTTCTGGAAGCGGGTGTCGGAATAGTCGAAATCGTAAAGGACGGTCCAACCGCTCTGCGTTGCCTGGTGTACTCAACCTATGATCTGATCGTGGTCGATTTTGGCCTGCCCGACGAGTGCGGACGGAGGCTCATGACATGGCTGAAGCGAACGGGCATTCCAACTGAGGCAATCGTGCTCGTTGAGAACGTCTCTCTCCAAGATATCGTCTTCGCTGTTAAAGCAGGGGCTGTGGATGTACTGCAGAAGCCGCTTTCTCGAACGGAATTCGTCGACTCCGTGTTAAGGTTGTTGGAGCGTCGGCGCAGGACACCCCACTACCTTGCAAATCGCCTGAATCTGTACTTATTCGAGCACTCGCATGAGCGGTCCCTTCGGATGACAGATCTCTGTAAGCGGTTCAGAATTTCCCGCAGCCACGCTGCCCGTCTGCTCCAGAAACATCTGAACACGACCTTCCGCGACCGACTTGTGCAGTACCGGGTCGAGAAGGCCAAAAAACTACTTGCGACAACCGACTTTCCAGTGCATCGGATTGCGGCCAAGTGCGGATTTAGGAATTCCAAACGGCTGGCGGAGTCTTTCAGAAGGATTGTTGGCACAACACCTGTGCAGTACCGCCAGTCCGCATACGCTTGGAACTAATATGCTCGAGAGGAGAAGAAAGCCGGCTGAACACGCGCCCGAGCGGGGGTGAGCGTCAGACAATTACCATCACTGTACATCCGAAAACCGTTTAGATATTCTTTACATTGGCCCCTTAACAGGGGTCAGTTAGGGGTAATTGTCGATTAGGAGCAGGAAATACTCAGAATCAAGGACAAGATAAACTGTTTTCACCGAAACAAAGTCCGAGGCCGTAAGACGGCCTACAGATATGCCTTAATGGACGTCATTAGGGGTTGCCCGGGCGTCGAAAGTTGAATGTTTCTAATGGCCGCCTCCCTCTCACTCGCCCCGGCGTAGAACAGGTCCTTGCCCTCCTTATTTTTGACTGTGAGGTTGCCATTGCCGTAGGATACGGGGTGTGCAAGGATCGTGTCGCCATGCTGCCCTCTTTACATTTCGCCGGCACAATATAACGAGATGACGAACCTTCCCGATTCCATCAAAGGACCAACAACCACCCATGATGACTTCCGAGCAACGCTATTTTTTTGATACCACAGGCTACCTGCACCTCCCTAACGCCCTCGACTCCACCGAATTGGCCGCGACCCAAGCCGCCGTGCAGCGCTATATCGACACGCCGCCTGAAGAATTTCCGCCCGGCTTTACCGCCCACGGCGGCGGCTACGCCCTCAGTTTTGCTTTTGACAAGGCCCTCGAAGCGCTCACCCTTCATCCCTCCATCTGGCCCGTCGTCAAAGAGCTGACCGCTGATAAACCCCGCTTCGTTTCCGGCAGTCTGCGCGTCAACACCTGGGATGACTTTGGGTTCGGCCCCCTGCACTGCTCCCGCGAAGAATTTGGGCCACAGACGCCGCGCTACCACGTCAGCGACGGCCGCATCTACTGCGACTACGTCGTCTGCTTCTTCTACTTGACCGACGTGCACCCCGGCGATGGCGGCCTGGTCGTCGTGCCCGGGTCGCACAAGAGCGAATTCGGCCGCCCCCCGGACTTCTAACAACCCGACGACGACGGCACCGAACCCGAGCCGCACTCGGCGGTGCTAAACCTCACCCCCAAGGCCGGCGACGTGGTCATCATCTCAGAACTACTCACCCACGGCAATAAGATCTGGCAACCGCAAGACCGTGACCGCCGCTTTATTATAATGCGCTACGTACCGCAATTCATCGGCGTCACCGACGGCAATGTAGCCTTCCCCTTTCCCGACGAAATACTGGAACGACTGGCCCCCGAAACGCGTGAACTGACCGAATTCGCTCCTTGGAGCCGCGTCAAAGAGATCGTTAATCGCGACGTCGTCACGCTCAGTTAACATCGGTCACTTCTTCGGCTACTTCGTGCGCACTGTAGAGCGCGAAAAGAAGATGACTTTTGACGACTATTTCAGGAAAAAATAGAGAGTGCGGACGGATTGGCGTTGCGGCAGAAGCTGTGCGATCTGGGTCTGCAGGGTAGGGGGCCGATCCTGATCTTCCTGACCAAGAATTGGCTAGAGATGTCAGATAGGGGAGATCACCCCGTATTCGAGGGCCCTCTGCCCTGGGTGGATTGAGGACTTGTCTGGAATGGGCCGAGTTACCGCGCTTCGAATTGGAGGCGGCCACCCCGAATCGTTCACTTTCTGAGCATGGCCTTGCAAGTCTGGACAAATGCTCCCGCCTGTAAACGGGTAAAATAGGTCCCCGTGGTTATCGGCTGGCCCGCGGCATTGTCACCGGCCCAGCTAATCTCATAGCGCCCAGCATTTCGCACCTCCTGCACCGATTGCCTAACCCGCTCCGCCTGTACGTCGAACCGAACGCTGAAAATTGCTAGTTCCATACTGTCGGCAAACCCTCGAGCAACGTGAAACGCATAGTTCCCCAAACACCATCACCCGCATTCATGCCGTCGCCTAGGGACGTGCCACCCACGCCTATGGAACCTTCCTTGACACCCTCCAAACCGAAGAAGGCCGCGAAAAGATGTGGTCAGGGCAATCGGGCAACGGGAGACGGGATTTCAGGAGGGCAGCGCCGGCAAGACGGTGGCAGGGTCAGGGATTCACATCGCCCCAGAGGCAATGTCCCCTGACGGATACCTACCCAATATCGGATTCAGCAACACCTTCAGTTGTTCCCCCCCACCCGATTCTCGACCTTTCACGACTAAAATCAACCACACGCGTGGAGCTCAGATGAAACTCCGCCCGAATCGCATCAAAAAAGCTCGCCGCTGCCGGTGCGCGTTGCTTCCTCACCAACGTGTGCCCCCGGATAAAGGCGGGCGCCGACGACTTCCGCCGCCGGGCTGAGGGCGCCCGCCGTTGACCACGAGCCCAGCAGGTTTCTCATAATGATCTTGCTATACTTGATTACTTGCCGCGGAGCACTCGGATGACTGACAAGGGGGGCATGGGGCAACACCAGAACGACGATTACTGGTCAGGGATGTCCAGGGGGGAGCAGATCCGTCACCTGGAGGTAGAGGGGTACGTGGCGTTGCCGCGGTTGCTTGACGTGCACCAGCTGTTTCGCCTCAAGAGCCAGCTCCTCGCTTTCGAAACTTCCCACGTGGACTACAGCACCAGCCAGCGCGGGCAGTCGGGCGTGCAGTTCGCTGGCGGCGCCGTCAGCGAGCTGATCATCTTTCCGCCGATGGTCGAATTTCTGCGCGAGATCTGCGGGGAAGTCGTCATGATGTCGTGCGACTTCGGGCGCTCCGAACCGGGGCACCCCGGGATCAGCCTGCACTGCGACGGCCAGCCGTGGGGATCGGAAATCTTCCACGCCGAGTACACCTGCCCGCGGCTGCTGCGGGTGTTGTATTACCTTGACGACCTGACGCCGGAGACTTCACCTTTCCGGATCATTCCGCGCAGCCATCTGAGCTACCACAACCAGGCCAACCCATACCTGCGTTACGAGGAACATCCGGAGGAAGTGATGGTGACCCTGAGCGCCGGCTCGGCCGTGGTCTTCAGCCACCACGCCTTCCACGGCAATTGCCCCAATACCGGAAACCACGCCCGCGAATCGCTGCAGTTTTCCTACCGGCCGACCTGGGCGGGACCGGCCGAACCGGTGGAGCCGTGGGACGCGGACGAGGTGGCGAGGTTGCCACCGGAGGTGCAGGCGGTCATGGGCGACCGGAGTGGCCGCATCTGGCTGCCGGCGGCGGGGAACAAGCCGGTCGGTATGTCGAGGGAGGCGGCCGCCATCGATCCGAGCCGCTGGAGCCGGGACTAGGACGGCACCGGCGCGTCTTCGCGCAGCAGAGCCTCCTGCTTGAGCTCTGGCGCACAGGGCTGCAGGGATCGGATGACCGAGCAGCGTGGCGTTGCCCTGCACGTGCGTCGGCTCCAGGGCGCCGGGCATGATGGCGGCGGTGACCAGGTGGGCGAAGGGGAACTGAATGGCGGCGGCGTCTTGCATTTGGCGCCGGTGACCGGACTGGTTGGGAACTGCCGTCGCCTACTGCAAATGACCGCAGTTCCTATTCTAAATGTAGGACCCTCTGCCGTTCGAGATTACGGTTTTTTTGGGGCCCCCTCCCCTCTTACCGAAGCCCCAATTATCCCTTGCAGAAGACGTCTAACACGCACCCTTATTCGGCAACGATCGTGCCCGTTCGTTGTTGCCATGGATACTGAACAATGCCAGAATGGGGGATTTGGTGAAGTATTGGTGAAAACATGAAAAAAGGAGTCACAATTAGTAAATATACTCGCAACTCCTTGTTTTTATTGGAGCCGCCTATCGGAATCGAACCGATAACCTCCTGATAACAAATCAGGTGCTCTACCAATTGAGCTAAAGCGGCATTGATCAAAAAAATAGAACAATGACTTACCGAGTCAACACGACCCGAATTGAGCATCTGCCTGTTTTTCCAGCCTAAACCAGCATTGAAATTTTCCCAAGCACCTACCAGAAGATACTTCATCCACTCAATATCTGATTACACCGATTTTCATGAATTTGATGACGAATGATTTTGCATGCTTAGCGGAGTCGGGAAGCAGTCTGGCAAGTGCGCGGCCGTGCCCATTATCCTCCGGTTGAGGTACCGTTCGGGAAGCGACATGTTTGACACGTTGCTGTAGTGCACGGAGCTTCTGCTCGGCCATCGCCGACGGCGGTTGGTGGGATTTGTGACGTCAAGGAGTGCGAAGAAGAGGGTGTTTTCGTGAAAGGTGTAGTCAAATACGAGAGGGGCACGGGGTTTGTCGATTACCGCGACGTGGAGGAGGAGGAGCTAGGCGCCAATCAGGTACGGGTCGAAGTGATCGCCACTGGGATCTGCGGTTCGGACATCCACATCCTTCATGACACGATCAACTACCGGATTCGCACCCCTGTCGTTATGGGCCACGAGTTCAGTGGCGTCGTTGTCGCTAAGGGGGATGGGGTCGGCGACGAGGTCACGATCGGTGACAGGGTAACCGGGGAGCCGGGAATACACACCTGCGGGCGTTGCGACCTGTGCCTGAGCGAACACGCGAACCTGTGCCCCGATCGCCGGGTGATGGGGTACTGGCACCACGGAAGTTTCGCTCCCTTCGTCAACGTCACGAACGTGCATCGGCTGCCGGACAATGTCGACTTCGATAGCGGCGCGCTTACCGAACTGCTGGCCTGCTGCGTCCACGCTGTCACCGAGCAGGTTGGTGTCGCCGCAGGGGACGTGGTTGCGGTCACCGGGCCGGGGCCGGTCGGGCTGTTCGCCTCGCTGGTCGCCATGGCCGAAGGGGCCACCGTCCTGTTGTGCGGAAGGAGCGTCGACCAGGCCCGTCTGCGCCTGGCACGGGAGATCGGCGTGCACCATGTAGTCGACGTCGAGACCGAGGACCCGGTCTCCCTGGTCCAGGCGTTGACCTACGGTAATGGCGCGGATGTTGTTGTCGAGTGTGCCGGCTCTGCTGCAGCCATAGACACGGCCTTGGCACTGGTGCGGAAACGGGGCCGATACAGTCAGATGGGATTGCCGGGACGAGCCGTGGAGGTGGATTTCGAGAGGGTGGCCTACAAGGAACTCCAGCTCAGCGGCGGGATCGGGCAGCGCCGCCCGGCCTGGAAGCGGGCTCTCAAGCTGATGGAGGCCGGCCTGATCCCCACGGAGAAGCTGGTCACCCATGATTTCGGAATGGGCGATTGGGAGAAGGGATTCGCGGTGGCGGAGCAGCAGCAGGGCATAAAGGTGTTGCTCCGTCCCTGACCATACGGAACACGGGGTCTGGCTTTGGCTTGGCACCAGACCCCGTGTCGGATCGTTGCGCTGGTCCCTCTGTTACTTCTTGTCGTCGTCGACTACCTCGAAGTCGGCGTCGACGGCGCCTCCACCTTCATCTGCTGGCGCGTTCGCAGGCGGGGGAGGGCTCCCCTGGGGGGCGCCCTCGGGTGGTGCTTGCGCATCCTGGTACATCACCTCGGCCAGCTTCTGCGATGCCTGCTTAAGCGTTTCCACGGCGGCCTGCATCGCAGCGGTGTCCTGGCTCTCCAGCGCGGACTTGACGCCAGCCACCCCCGACTCCACCGCGCTTCGGTCTTCGTCTGAGATCTTCTCCTTGTGCTCCTCTATCGCCTTTTCTGCTGAGTAGACGAGTTGGTCTGCTTCGTTGCGCAGATCGACCTGTGCTCGCAGTTCCTTGTCTTCCTCGGCGTGCGTGTCGGCGTCCTGCTGCATCTTGTCGATCTCTTCCTGCGTCAGGCCGCTGGAAGACTCGATGCGGATGCTCTGCTCCTTGTTGGTGCCCTTGTCCATCGCCGAGACGTTGAGGATACCGTTGGCATCGATGTCGAAGGTGACTTCGATCTGCGGCATGCCCCGAGGTGCCGGCGGAATGCCGTCGAGATGAAAACGCCCCAGGGTGCGATTGTCGCCGGCCATCTCTCGCTCTCCCTGTTGCACGTGGACCTCCACGGAGGGCTGACTGTCGGCAGCGGTGGAGAATACCTGGCTCTTCTTCGTCGGTATCGTCGTGTTGCGTTCGATCAATCGAGTCATGACGCCGCCGAGCGTCTCGATGCCGAGGGAAAGCGGGGTGACGTCCAGCAACAGGACGTCGTCGACTTCGCCAGCCAGGACGCCGGCTTGGATGGCCGCCCCAAGTGCCACCACCTCGTCTGGATTCACGCCCCGGTGGGGTTCTTTGTCGAACAGAGATTTCACCAGTTCCTGGACTTTGGGCATTCGCGTGGAGCCGCCGACCAGGACCACCTGGTCGATGTCGGAAGAGGACATCTCGGCATCGGCGAGCGCTTGAATGCACGGCTGCCGCGTGCGCTCGACAAGCGGTTCCACGAGGCGCTCGAACTGGGCTCTGGACAAGTTGAGCTGGAGGTGCTTGGGGCCTGACTGATCGGCGGTGATGAACGGCAGGTTAATTTCCGTCTGCGTCGAAGACGAAAGCTCGCACTTGGCCTTTTCCGCGGCCTCCTTGAGACGCTGCAGGGCCATGGCGTCCTGCCGCAGGTCGATGCCCTGCTCTCGGGCGAATTCGCCGGCGAGCCAGTCGATGATTGCCTGGTCGAAGTCATCGCCCCCAAGGTGGGTATCGCCGTTAGTCGACTTGACCTCGAAAACGCCGTCACCGAGTTCGAGAATCGACACGTCGAAGGTGCCGCCGCCGAGATCGAAGACGGCGATCTTCTCGTTCTTGCCTTCCTTGTCGAGACCGTATGCTAGGGCGGCGGCGGTTGGCTCGTTGACGATGCGCAACACCTCCAGCCCGGCGATCTGGCCGGCGTCCTTGGTGGACTGGCGCTGGGAGTCGTTGAAATAGGCTGGAACCGTGATCACAGCCTGCGTCACTTGCTCGCCAAGATAGTCTTCCGCCGTCTGCTTCATCTTCTGCAGTACCATTGCCGACAGTTCGGGTGCGGAGTAATCCTTGTCGCCGACGTTCACCACCGCCAAGTCACGCGCTCCCTTCTCCACTCGATAGGGGACCTCCGAGATTTCCGAGTTCACCTCGTCGTGGCGCCTTCCCATGAAGCGTTTGATCGAAAACACGGTTTGTTCGGGGTTGGTGACCGCCTGCCTTTTCGCCGTCTGGCCGACGAGTCGCTCGCCGTCCTTGGTGAAGGCGACGATGGAAGGCGTAGTTCGTCCGCCCTCCGAGTTGGGGATGACTACTGACTCCTTGCCCTCCATCACGGCGACACAGGAGTTCGTCGTTCCCAGATCGATACCAACTACCTTGGCCATGTCAGTCCTTTCTTCAAAGCCATTAGTCTGAATTTTGCTCGTCTTAAGGTAGAGCAAGCTACTTTAAAGCAACCGACGTGCCAGGAAGCTTTTATTTTCTATGTAGTTGTTTATTAATTACTTGTGTCGTAATACGATCGATTCATCAGGTTCCAGCAGGACTGCCATATCGAGACTTTTTGTGCCGATATGGCAAATATAAATCCGCGGCCGGTGCTCGTTGACAAGGAAGTGGGACCCGGGTAGATTTGCCGCTTAATGGACAGCATCAGGCTACAGTCCGAATACTTGCCCAAAGGCGACCAGCCGGGGGCGATCGAAGAACTGGTGGCCGGCGGCGACAAGGGACACCAGTTCCAGACTCTGCTCGGCGTCACCGGCAGCGGCAAGACGTTCACGATGGCCTGTGCTATCGAGCGGCTGCAGCGACCAACGCTCGTCCTCTCCCACAACAAGACGCTGGCGGCTCAGCTTTACGG
>CAYWBJ010000210.1:0-1586 GCA_964456165.1 uncultured Gemmatimonadaceae bacterium
AGCGAGCCGACCTAGGACAACCGGAATCTCTTCTACCGGGCGAGCTCGTTTTATCGGGAGTTCAACCAGGGCTTCGATCCAACTAGCCTGGAAGGGCCGCCCGCCCGGGATTGGATTGATGGGGGGTTATAGACCGAGAACATCGCGCGGGCGCTTTGGCAACTCGTGCCAATCCCGCAGTTCGTAGCGATTCCCATCGGTATCTTCGATCAGCGCGCGATTCTCCGACAGGACGCGGACGTTCTTGCGCAGCTGCCGAATATCGATCTGGCGCGGCCCGCTGGTAGTCTGCACTGCGGCACTGACCACGCCGAATTCCTCGCCGATGTCGTCGATCCGGGTTATCACGGGGCGGAAGTATACCGTTTCCAGCTCCTCCCGCAGCAGTTGCTGATTCTCCGGATCGAGGCAGTCGAGCCGCTCCAGCAACCCTAGCTCCGCGCCGTCGTCGCGGAAGAAACCGATGAAGCGATCAGCCAATTCCAGCGGAAAGGCCCGGCGGATCATCACGTTCAGATAATCCTCTCCGTCAACGTTGACGACCAGCTCCCCGCGGGGCGACCGGTAGAGGCGCAGCCGCTCGGGGGTCAGAACCATCGCTTCGTATTTCCCGTCCGCCATCGCGATCCTCAGACGACGCGCGCCTTCGCCAGTTCGCTCTGCATGTCGACTAGGCGCCGGTACACCCCGTCTTCGCGCAGCAGAAGTTCCTCGTGTGTTCCGACCTCGGCGATACGCCCCCGCTCCAGCACCAGCAACCGGTCCGCGTTCTTCAGCGTCGATAACCGGTGGGCGATCGCAAAGGTCGTGCGCCCCTCGGTGAGCCGCTCAAGCGCTTCCTGGATCTCGTACTCCGTTTCGGTATCTACCGAGCTGGTCGCCTCGTCGAGGAGCAGGATGCGGGGCTCGCCGATCAGGGCCCTGGCGATCGAGATGCGCTGGCGTTCGCCGCCGGAGAGCCGCCCGCCCCGCTCACCCACCTGGGTGTCGTAGCCATCAGGAAACCGCATGATGAAGCTGTGGGCGTTGGCCGCCCGCGCCGCGCCGATGATCTCCTCGCGCGTTGACTGCGGCCGGCCGTAGGCGAAGTTGTCGGCGATGCTGCCCTGGAACAGCAGAGGCTCCTGCAGCACGACGCCGATCTGGCCGCGTAGCCGGCGCTGCTGTAGCTCCGTGATCGGGCGGCCGTCTATAGTCACCTTGCCGTCGGTGGCGTCGTAGAAGCGGGAGATCAGGTTGACCAGCGTCGACTTGCCAGCGCCGCTGGGGCCGACAATGCCGATCATTTCTCCCGGCTCGGCCTGGAAAGTGACCTCGTCCAGAATGCGGGCGAAACCGTCGTAGGTGAAGCTGACCCGATCGAAGCCGACGCGGCCGTCTATGCGGCCGGGATCCACGGCATCGGCGCGATCCCGCACCTCCGGCTCGGAGTCGACGATTTCGACCACCCGCTCCGCCGAAGTCGCCGCCGTCTCCAACTCCTCGGAGAGCGTGCACAGGTCGCTAACCGGCTGATAGAACATCATCATGTAGGCGATGAAGGCCTGCAACTGGCCCAGGGTCAGGGTGTGCTCGAGCACCCGGCT